>NZ_DBHIEQ010000034.1:0-21569 GCF_057250505.1 Lachnoanaerobaculum sp.
TACTGTTTGCGTCAAGTTTTGCAGAGTATACGGCAGCCAAACTTCTGTTCATATCCCATTTTACATATGATATATTTGCATTTTTCAGGATATTCACCACCATAGCTTTTATATAATCTCTTACATCTTTTCTTGTAAAGTCAAGTACATACTGTTCTCTGCCTTTGACTCCCTTTCTGCCCGGAACTCTTATCATAAAATCAGGATGCTCTCTGTACAGATTGGTATCTTCATTTATCATCTCAGGCTCAAACCAGATACCAAGCTTCATATCTATGGCGTTGATGCGATCCGCCAATTCCTTAAGAGATGAGCCGAGCTTTTTCTCATTTACATACCAGTCGCCAAGTCCCTTGGTGTCGTCATATCTCTCACCGAACCAACCGTCATCCATAACCAGCATCTCGATACCTAGACTCTTAGCCTTTGAAGCAATATCAAAAAGCTTGTCCGCATCAAAATCAAAATATGTGGCTTCCCAGTTATTTATAAGTATCGGTCTGTGCGTATGAACAAACTTGCCTCTTTGAAGATTTGCTCTGATTGCATCATGATATGAATGTGTAAGTTTTTCAAATCCCGCATCCGAATATGTAAACGCCACCTCCGGAAGCACAAGCTCCTCTCCGGCATTTAATATATATTCAAACTGCTCAGGATGAAGTCCCACTACAAGTCTTGTCTGATTTACCTGATCCACTTCGGCTTCAATAATAAATGAACCGCTGTATACAAAGGCCGCTCCGATACAATCTCCTGATACCTCATTTGTACCTTTCTTTGCAAGAATTACAAAAGGATTTTGTTGATGGCTTGATGTACCGCGCTTACTCTCAAGTCTTAATTTACCGTGTGCAAGCGGACTTCTTTCAAACTCTCTTTCCATAGCATGTTTTCCGTGGAAATGAATCAGATCGAAATCTCCGTCTACCATATCAATACAGGCTGAGAGTGCTTTTTCAACCTTCAAAGTGTTTTGTGAAGTATTTACCACTCTTACAGCCCTTGTGATAATATCGTATTTTTCAAGTACACCGTATAAAAGTTCCACCCTTATACCGCTTTCTTTATCTATAAGATTAACCTGTATGCTCTCACCTTCATCCTCGCTCCATGTAAAGCCCGGAAGACCTTTAAGCTGATATTTTCCTCTTGTGATTTCACATGAGTCATACTTTAAATCAAGCACATTTGAACCGTCAGGGTGAACTACCTGTATACAATCCGCTCTGTAATCTCCGTTGCCGAAGGTCGGATACTCCTGTGGGAACACATCCAGTGAATATGTTCTGTCCATAGTCTCGTAAGGGTTTCCGCTGAATCCTCTGTCAATACTGCTGATACGATATGACATATCATCTGCACCTTCTATCCTTTTGCCGTACCAAGTATGGAAAAGATATCCCAACTCATCAATCTTCATCTGATATGAAGTATTCTCTGTAGAAAGTGTTATCAATTTATTATTTAATTTTATAGACATAAATACCTCTTAATTTATTTATAATTTTCCACCTGATGTTGCTATACCTTCCACAAACTGCTTTTGGAATATCAGATACAGAATTATCATAGGTACACAGGCAAGTAGTGAAGCCGCCATAAGTTGCGGATAATTATTTGTATATTGTCCCTGCATCTTTGCAAGTGCTGCCGAAAGCGGCATAACATTCTTATTTACAATCATCGGCCACATCAAGTCCTTGTATGCAAAAACAGCTGTAAAGATACCAAGCGCAATCATTCCGGAACGAACAAGCGGCATCATTATAAGCAGGAATGTCTGACCGATATTGCAGCCGTCTATTCTGGCAGCCTCTTCAAGATCTCTTGGCAGTGACATAAATGCCTGCCTGAGTAAGAAGGTACCGAAAGCCGATACAATTCCCGGGAAAATAAGTGCAAATATGGTATCAAGCATTCCAAGCTTACTTACCATCAGATACTGTGGAATAATGAATATCTGACTCGGAACCATCATCTGGAAAAGCACAAGTCCGAAACAAAGTGTTTTTCCCGGAAATTCAAGTCTTGCCAGTGCATAACCTGCTATAGTCGATGTAATAACCGCAAAGAATACTCTACCTACTATCAAAAGCAATGTATTGATATACAAATGTATAAAATCCATATTTTTGATTACTTCATTGAAGTTGGATGTGATCCAATGTGCAGGGAATATAGTAAACGGATTTACGCTTGTAGACTCCGTTACAGTCTTAAAGGATGTAAGCACCATCCATGCAAACGGAACAATCATGGTTATAGATACAAGTATCAGTATCACATGAATTAAAGCTTTATTTAATGTTGATCTTCCTTTCATATCTATCTCCTCCTATGTCACCGCTCTTTTCTCCGTCTGCAGCTGCCGAAGTATCTGCAGTACTCTTTGAGCCGCCACCGCAAGCTGCCAATGATAATGCCATCATTGATGACAATGCTAAACTAAGTATTCTCCTCTTAACCATATTTAAGTCCTCCCTTGAAATTACTTTCATATAATAATTTATTTTTGCCGGTGTATCATCTCAAAATGTTATATAAATTTGTTAATATGTAATCTACTTTAAAAAAGTAGTTGTTATTTATTTGTCATTTTTTGGAAAAATAAGATGAAACGTAATCAAAGCTGTTTTTCAGTCCCTTTTAAAAGGTAAAATATCATACTTTATAAAATTTTAAATCTTTAATAATTGCATTTAAATCCGATACAAAATACAATATTCATATGAAATTTTCATATAATTATGGAGGACTATGAACAGCGTAAGTTTTAAGTTATTTAACGACAGAACATTTTCAGACTGTTTTTTAAATTTTGTAGGACATGAGCAGTGTGAATCGGGACACAGTTTCGGACCCGCTATCAGACCGTGCTATATTATACACTTTATTTTAAGCGGCAAGGGAAAGTTTTTCTGTGACAATGTGGAATATAACTTAGGAGCAAATCAAGCCTTTTTAATAGAGCCGACAGCTATGACATTTTATCAGGCGGATTTTGAAGACCCTTGGCATTATCTGTGGATCGGATTTAAAGGTGATAAGGTTCCTGAGATTTTGGAGAGAATGGGAATCAACTATAAAAATCCCATACTTTCCGTTAAACAGGATAATCTTATCTCGATAACTGAGAGCATACTCTCCACAGATTCAAGCGGACTTAAACAAGAGTTGAAAAGACAATCTTTACTGTTTGAATTTTTAAGTTCAATATGTCCGAATACCATGTATTCAGAGAGTATCAGCCAATCAACCGAACTGAAAAATAACAGTTACCTGGTAAGAGCAATAGAATTTATACAAAATAACTTCTATCATCCGATATGTGTAAGTGATGTATCATCTCATCTGGGTATCAGCAGAAATTATCTGTTTACATTATTTAAAAACAGTATGGGACATTCACCTTCAGAATATTTGATCTACTGTAAACTTAACAGAGCCTGCCATTTACTGGATGACTCCGCACTTTCTGTGGAGAATGTTGCCTACTCTTGCGGCTATGAATCTCTTTCAGTTTTCTCAAAGGCCTTTAAGCACAAATACGGACTTACACCTTCCGCCTACAGAAAGCTCAAATATGAAAATGATACTATGTCTGACCTTGAATTCAACAGATTTATAAAGAGGATGGATAAAGAATAATAAAAAAGCTCAAACCCTTTTTTGAGGATTTGAGCTAAATAGAAATGCCGCAGACCGGAATCGAACCGGTACGGGTATTTCTACCCACGGGATTTTAAGTCCTTGCTTTTTTGAGTAAATAGCGCGTAAATACCGACTTTCTTCCTATTATATTAGACATTTATTAGACATCATATTTTTTGTTTCTTAGGAGTACTTTTCTCTTTCTTCATCTGTGGCAGTCATTTCTATAATGTCTTCCACACGTAATTTAGTCATTAGACAAACTTTATTAAGTGTATCCAATGTAATAGATTTTCCTTGCTTTATATTCTCTAATGTCTGAGCGGATAGTAATTTTTCTTTTTTTATTCGCGTGTAATTGTATCCTTTATCATTCAGCTCTTTCATAATATCTATTTTATATCTAATCATAATCGTAGTTCCTACTTTCTTTTCTTGTTTTAAGTATATATTATGTCTCATTTAAAAGCAATTAAAAAAGTTCTAAAAATAGAGTAAAAAGTGCTTGACACTACTCTAATAATAGAGTAAAATAACATTGTAAGATAAATAAGGAACTTACAAAACTTACAGAGCCGACCAAAGCAAATATAAAACTGTAAGTAAAAAAGAAAGGTGAATAACATGACTAAGGAAGCAATGATTGGAAGAACTTATGGAAGTTTTTCAAAAGAGGAGCAAAGGCAAATAGACCAAATGGTATCAGGTGCGTATTATGGCACGGTTGACGGAATAGACAATGGCAGACCTTCAGAAGTTGGCGAGTATCAGATTACGATAGATCTGAGCAACGGATTATCCGTTGCTGGAACTTTATCAGTAACAGAAGATGAGGTTGTTGAATATATCAACGAAGATGGTACATTCTACAATCCAGCTGAATAGAAGCATATAAGAAAAACAAAAACGGCCCTGTAGCAGCCGACCAAAGCAAAACCTGCAGGGCCTACCTCAAAAGAAAGGCAAGGTTATTCTAACATATGACTAAAAAGGTTGCAATATACATCCGGGTATCTTCTCTTGATCAAGCTAGAGAAGGCTACTCTTTAGCCGCTCAAGAAAGAACTCTAAGAAACTACTGCTCTGACAAAGGCTATTCCGTTTATGAATTGTACGCTGACGAGGGTATAAGTGGAAAAGATATGGTTCACAGACCTGCAATTCAAAGCCTCATGCAAGACGCAGAAGAAAAGAAATTTGATATTATTCTTTTCTGGGCATTAAGTAGATTCACAAGAAGTGTGTCTGACTTGTATCAGACAGTATATAAATTAAATCAGCTAAACATTGACTTAGTTTCTTATACTGAGGCATTTGATACTTCCACGCCTTTCGGGCGTGCGATTGTAGGCATTTTGGGAGTTTTTGCTCAGTTAGAAAGAGAACTTACAAGCGAAAGAGTGAGCTTTGCGCTTGATGAAAAATTCAAGCAGAGCAAGTATGCACCGGCATTTTTGCAAGGTTACATTAGTAAAAATGATGAACTAAAAATAGTAAAAAAAGAAGCCGATTGTGTTAAATTATGCTTTGCAACATATTTAGAAACACACAATCTATCTGAGACGGCAAGAAAACTCAATTCAGCCGGCTATAGAGGTAAAAGAGGTAAAGAATTTTCTGCAAACTCAGTAAAGGTTATGTTAAAAAATAAGACTTATACAGGGTATATACGATTTAAAAAAGAGGAAAAATCAGGATCACATGAAAGTATTATATCAACCGACACTTTCAAAAAAGTACAAAAGATTTTAACTCAAAAGTACAATTCAAGAAAAAGAAAAACTTTTAAATAAATAAAAACAAGGCAATGGGGGATAAACCTCTTGCCTTATCTTCTATTCTATAATTTCATACTTATCAAAGTCAGGTGTCTTTGTATCAAGTTCTTTTCTATACTTTCCGTCTGCATCTACCCAGTAGTATACCCCATCTGCAGTTTTTTTTATGTAAGAGCTACTGGCCATTGCTCCCGACTGAGTAAGATAATACGACTCTCCTGATAGCTCGACCCATTGCCCACTAAGCATAGCCCCATCGGTGTTTAGATAATACCAAGTATCACCACTCTTAAACCACCCGGTTATCATGTGCCCTGCTCCGTCTACCACATACCAGCGGTTATCAATGTGTAACCATTTATCTCTTTGAATTATTCCTTCGAGTTCGTACATCCATCTGCCGTCAACTTTTTTCCATCCTGTAAAGCTATTCTTTTGGTGTAACTTGCAGGCCATATAGGCACACCAGCTTATGAACTGTTGGCACCAGTAATTGCCGTTGCCACCATACCAATGCCCGTATTTAGTATAATTTGACATGCCTGCATTCGCTGTTTTATCCTCAAGCATAGAATCGCTTGCCTTCTCAAGGTACCCGATCTCCTGCCTTGCGACTTCTATAATCTCCTCAGGTGTGCATGTATCCCTTCCAAATAAGGGCGTGCCAAAACCATTTATACGGTTTGTACCGCCTACATCAGACTCTTTAAACTTATATTCTTTTCTAGCTACACCACCACCATTACGCTCAAAGGCCTTTGCGGATGTATTACCTTCGATTGTATGAATTATGTATAGTTGTCCAATTCTCTTTACATCTTCTACTATTCCCACATGCGCAACTCTGCCTTTTTCTGTGCTATAGAAGTACACAATATCCCCTGCGTGCGGTGTTTTACTATAAGAGCCGTTTTGTACAAAGTAGCTTTTGCCACTTACTGTAAACTGAGTATATCCACCTCTTAACAGCTTTTTCCCAGATGTGAATGAGCTATCCATTGTTCTCTTCCTCCTTCTTCCTGTAATAAAACGAGGGCCTAAGCCCTCGTTATTCCTTGTCCTCAATCTCTATAAATTCGCCTGTGTTCTTCTTTAAAAATCCCTTTACCGTAATCCATACCTTGCGTACAGGCAACCCTGACAATGTCATATTCTTAAGCACTGAAAGTATCTCATACACTATATACAGCAATGCGAAAAACTCCATCACAGAAATATCCTGTATGCGCATATACTCTCTTAAAGTATCCGGTACAAACCCTATAAGATTTACAGGGCATAATATATCTACAAATACCAGACATACCAAAGATAAAAGCATTCCCACCTTACGGATACCACCGTCGATACCTACACTGGAATTAAAGCTTCTCTCTTTAGCAGCTCTCAAGCTTCCAAAGACCACATCCATTACAATCATAATTACTACAAGCTGAAACAGAATATTTCCCCTCATAATATCAAAAACAGGTTTAAAAATATCAAAATGCATTTACCAATGCTCCTTTCTTTGCAACAAAAAAGCACCGATTAGGGTGCTTTAAAATACTTATGAAATCTGCTGTTTTAGTGCTTCCTGTAACACTTGTGAAAAGTTTATATTTCTCTCAAGTGCCGCCGCATTTAACCATGCAGGCAATGTTACTGTTCTGTTTACAGATTTATTCACATTTGCATTTCTAATGCTTGGCATATAAACATCCACTAACACGGCTCTTTCATTATCCTCTAATTCCATATCGCACAATCTACTTGCAGGTGGTATCGGTTCTCCGTCCTCTTCAAGGCCGTTAAGCACGCATCCTAATAAGTCTCTTGCGGATAAAAGTGCGTCTTTTTCGTCCTCGCCACTTGTAGCACAATCTAAATCTGGAAATGTTACCGCAATCTCTTTTCCGTCCTCATACGTAAATATAGCAGGATAATAATACCTATCAACTTTCTTCATATAGCTCTCCTTATATAAAAATATGTAAATCATCAGGGGGGAAGCCCCCGTCAGGGTTATTGAAACTTTAACCCTGACTGTCTTTCAATGCTTCTAAGTGTTTTAATTGGTATGTCCTTGACTGGATCCTTGACTGTCGTTCTTCCCTTTTTAGTTGGATGTTTGAACTGTAAGTGGCTTGTTCCGGTTTTAGATAATTCATACCAACCATCTTCTTTTAGCATTTTTATCACTTCCCTTGATGAGTAACTTTTCATTTCTTACCTCCTTATGACTATATAATAACACATATAATTATATTTGTCAATAGGAATTACACATATTTTTATATTTGTTATAGCTACATCATCAGATACTCATCAGTCTTCATGAACTCTTCAACGGCCTCTTTATACTTTGCTGGCACTTCATCAACTGTCATAAGGCCGTACTTAATCCTCGAAGCAAAAAATCTTACATACACCTTTAACTTTCTTTTACTGCTCATTTCCTTCTCCTTCCTCGCTTCCCATAAGCTCTGCTACCATATTAGACAGTGCATCTATACGACCCGTCAGTGTGGCCTCAACCTGCTCCACTTTATCCATAGCCCTGAACATGAGTAATGCCTGTATCTGAGAAATTACTCCTGTCTCATCTTTTACAAAATTTATAGTGATACCCTGCAATTTAAGGCCTGTTACAGTCTCCTCGCTGCCATCACTTTGTACTGTCATAATCACTGTGTTTGCATCTGTAAGCTTGTCCTTAAGCTCATCAAGCTTTGCAAAGTTATCAATTACAGTGACAAATGTATCACCGTAGTGCGTTGATAGCTCAATTTCTGTCTTATCCTTCAATATCAATTTACTCATTCTTTCACCTCTTTTTAATTTATAAATTCTATATGGTTAATTATTACTTCAGCATATACACTGCCATTTGAATACTCGTGAATAATGTTTCCAAGTATAAAATATATAAAGTTATGCCCTTGATTTGATGATATATCAAGTATCATATACTGCTGCGATTGGTCGCTTTGATTTCCTGCTCCTACCATAGTAGATGTCATCTCATATGATATTTCATTAGACCGTCGTCCTATATCCTTTAAAATCGTATAACTTTCATTGCTGTAAGACTCACCTCCTACCTGGCTTATTGGAGTTACACCAACCTCTAGTCTAACCCTTGCAGGCTGTGACCGCGTTCCATCACCTGAAAAACGAAGAAACCTAAATCCAACTTTCAGTTGTCTAAAAGGAGTAAGATTTATAGACTTTGATAGTACAAATCCAACATCAGGTGCGGATTTAAAACTAGTATTATAGGCAAATGCATTTGTAAGCTTTAGTCCACCATCTACTATTCCTTTGTATCCATTACCACTGTTTTTCAGGTTTAGATATCTACCAATTCCATTCAATATAAATCCCTTAGTTGCCACCCCTGATGCAAGCCTACCATCAAAGGTGGCTCCGTTAAAAGGGACTCCACCTGCTCCGTAATCGACCATCGTACCTATAACACCATTAACATTGACATTTTGCCTTATATTCCAAGGTTGCAGATTAGGGCTAGGCAAGAATACCCAGTTGGCATTCTGAATGCAAGAACCATTTTTTATGCCAACAATTATTCCCCTGCCTCGTCCGGCATAGGCATCATCCCATGCAAAACCTGCATCGTTATATGCAGTTAAAACATCTCCTGAGCTACAAACCCAACGAGGTACGGTACCTTGTACACCTGCCACACTATATCCTTGTAACATTTTAGATCCATCTATTGCAAAAAGATTTTTAAGTTGCTCATATGTCACAAAGGTATATGCTTCATGACCTTCTGGATGATAACCTCTGTGATACCACCCATTTTTGAAAGTAACCCACATTCTACTCGCCCAGTCTTCTCTACCCTGGGCGAAACTTACAGCAGCTCCATCTCCTCTGTCCACAATCTGGCCTTCTACTTTCACACCGTTTTTGCTTGTAAAAGTGCTACCTGCTATTACCTTATCTGCAGTGGCATTGCCCAAAACACTTGCATCTATACAAGTGCGAGGGTGTCCATCTGAGCGATTGTAAAACGCATTTCCGTATGGAAGGTCTATATAAAAAGTAGGATTGTTTACATCAGTCCAATTATCTATACCAAATGCAGTAGATTTGTTGATTCGGTAATTATTATCCTGCGTGTTAATGGATTTTATCTGCCCCTGCTTACCAGCTATGGTGAGAGTATCAAGCATTTTAGACCTGTCTACCCCAATTGTCTGTGCAAGCACCTCATATGGTATAGCTACGCACGGCTTCCACTGCTCATTTTGTGAGTAGAAACCTTGCTCCATTCTTGCGAGATACTTTGAATCCCAATAAGCGTTCTCAAACCCTGTTGTATCTACTATATTGCCACGATTGACCATCGTGCCCTGCACGGCTTCATCATCGCTGTCAGCCGTCAGCGCTGTATAACCCTGCAGGACATGCTCTCTCTTTGCTGTCACATCGTCAGATGATACTCCTCCTGCGCCACCTCTTAAAAGTATTGCCTGTGCCATATTACACCCCCTTCATAAGTAGTAAGATATCGGTTTCAGGCTTTTTCACAAAGCAACTTATCACTATATAGCCATTATATGTATCTATCCTGTCTACACAACTCCAAGCCTTTTTTATAGCCTTTACCCTTGCACTATCAGTAACTCCGTCAGGTATCAGCAAAGATATCTCAGGCACATCTGTTCCCTTGATTCCTGCTACATCTATACGCTGTGTATATGGCCCTTGAGCGGTAAACCTTGAAGCCGTCACTTGTATCTGCCTTGTACTGCTTACCGCTTTATCAAGCTTTGCAAAATTGCTGTTAAAGTCCTCGACATTGTAATTGTCTGTCCTGTCCGGCATTTTCAGCTTTAAATTATCCGTTTCTCTCATAAATCACCTACCTTAAATCAAGCTCCGTCATTTGCTCATGAGTGTACTGCTCCAGTTCCCCATGAGTTTTTATCTCAAGCATCCTGTGAGTTGTATACCACAACAATACTTCAAGCGTCATGTTTGCCGGCACCATCTTTTCTGCAAGTTTTTCTATCTCATCTTTTAATTCTTTTGAAGACAGTGCCACTACTATAGATACGCTTCTTTTATCTACATCCACACTCAGCTTGAAGTCTCTTTCAAAGTTAACCATTGCCAGCAAGCTTTTATATAAAGTTCGATACGTATACGGCAATCTTCCCTGCATCACTGCAAGTATTCTTAGATTTCTAACATCAAGCTCATCTGTATCTTTGTGTGAGATATTCAATATCTTTTCCCATCTACTTGCGGCATCCTCGTCTTCGCTTAATACAAAACTGTTATCTACAACCTTATTTCCCTTATCCCAAAGCGCCTCAAGTTCCGGTTGTTCGGCACTCATAATCTGTCTAAACTCAAGTATATTTTTTAAGATATCAGGCAAATAATCAATCAGTTTCCTATCCATTGAATGTACCTCTTACAGCTATAGTATCCTTATCAAGTATTACATTTGACGGGCTACCGTTTAGCTTAGTATCTGCGATATCTTTAATTCCGTTTATAGCTAATATTCTGCTCTCAATATTTGATATTCTAACAACTACATTTTCTACCGTATCCCATGACTTATTAAGCTCATATAGATATCCGTCTATAGCCTTATTTATCTGAGATTGCAAAGCATTAAAACTATATCCTGCATCGTAAACTATATTAGTATCTATATTTATGCTCTTCGCTTTTACAGACTCTATATGGCATATATGACCTATCGGAGCTAACCCGTCACCCATCTGATCGCCGTTCGGGTCTACAGTTCTTTGCACATTTGATACCAATGTTTCGCTCGCAGGACCATATTCGGAATTTGTTATTATAGCAAGCACATGACCCGGAGCTTTCAGGCCTTTAGAATCTGCGGCTCTAAATATCTTACATCCGCCTACTCCGTCAATAGCTGTAATCTTTTGATAATAATCTCTTTTATTGCCTCCAAATGCCTGGCTTTCAAATGATGAGAAGTATCTCTTTCTAAATTCTTCCGTATCATCCTCGTCCTCGCCGTACACTTCAATGCTCTCTATGCTTGCCGTTTCAAGGCCGTCTATGTATTCAATAGGTATGAGATTTCCTCTTTCGGCATTCGGTAAGCTACCTGCAGTCTCACAAGTAATATAAAATTTACCTGTACTTATCTTTTCAGACACTGTCCAGTTAAACTTTAAACTCGAAAATCTCTTACCGATATCGACATCTATATTGAAAAGCGCAACTGCTTTCGCGTATGAAGCCTCTGTTGGTATAAGACCTCTTTCCAGAGCTCTTCTTATCAGGAATTCCCTCGGTGCGGTATCGGCAAATGTGCAGTCTATGAGATATCCCAATGCAATATAGGCTTGTGCCAGTTCCGCACATACAGGAGCAACTGCAGAAAAGATTACAGAGCCTTCTCTTTTATCAAGGCTGTCATCAACCCTTGCAAGGACTCTGTTTATTATATTTTCATATGTATTCTCTTCAAACACTACAGCTTTACCTCCGTTTCTATATCAATATCACCATATATACTGTCAACTTTAAATATTATTATCATAGAGTTCCTACTTCTGCTAAAATCAAAATCATAAACGGCAAGTATTCTGTCATCGCATAAAAGAGCCTCTTCTATAAGTCTTTCCGCTTCATCCTCAACTATATCCGGATGCGCACCTATAATATCTACAAGCTCTATACCATAATTCCATGAGTAAATTAAAAACTTATATCTTTCAGTATTCAGAATAAGCAGTATAGCTTGCTTCAATGCCTCTTTTTCATCTACAAAGCCTGTTATTCTTCCTCTGTCAAAATCTATATGAAATGTATTACTTGGCTCCGCT
The DNA here is from genome assembly GCF_057250505.1 of Lachnoanaerobaculum sp. Taxonomy (NCBI): domain Bacteria; kingdom Bacillati; phylum Bacillota; class Clostridia; order Lachnospirales; family Lachnospiraceae; genus Lachnoanaerobaculum; species Lachnoanaerobaculum sp. The sequence continues at coordinate 12,266 of NZ_DBHIEQ010000034.1, forward strand.
CTACTTTCTATATTCAGAATATCTTTAGCAATTACAGGTAGCATATTCTCACCTCGCTCTGTCCAATACTATGTATTTTTGGCCACCGTCAACTCTGATAAGAATAACCTGCTCCCCAACTTTTAAGCCGTTATCCAGAGTAATCTTACCCTGCCCTTCGACTTCTACCGAATGCTTACTCACCATTCCTGTAAGAATAAGAGCACTCTCAGGTACCGTAAGCTTCTGATCTATCCATATCTCAAGAGGATCTACTTTACTCACCCTACCAAAACAAAAACGCATAGGGTCCTTGGATTCCACGGCTTCAACCGCGGCTTGTTTTACAGCTTCCACAAAATCATACATTAAACAACCCTCCTCTAAGCTTTAAAGTCATCAAGTGTTCATCGTTTTTGAAAGTATGAGTTACCTTCTCAGCCACCATATAGTTTGATATCTTTACATCCTCAAACTGCAGCATAACAACCATAGATGAACCTGCTTTAACTCTTACATCACCAAACGCATCTTTTACTGTGAGTGTCTTATATACCTTGTTATAATACTTGAGTAAAGCCTCGGCCTTTCTTGCGCCTGATTCCTTAGTCTCTACGCTTTCATTAAGCTGTAACACTCCCCATTTATTGATATTCTCACCGCTCTTTACCAGGAAGATATCATTCGTTTTATCCTTCGTATTCTTATATACAACCTTTACTTGATTATAAGTATTACTATCAATAGAGCTGTTATATTCATATCCTACAGCTGTACCCATATCTATGAGCAAATCAAGCTTCATACTTTCAATATTTTTAAGCGTCAGCTTGCCTACATTATCGTAGAACACATAAAGCTTACCTGTGTTTTGCACAGTCTCATCAATTGAATTCTGTATAATATCAAACAGCGTTTTGTTCTGCTCTTCTCTATGCGGTATCTTATATCCTGTATCCTCAAGCTCTCCGATATTAAGCCTGAAGTCTTCGGCAATAAGCTTTATAACTTCACCGACGGTTAGATTATTGTATGAGTAAGTATCTTTATTCTTTAGGTACCTAAGTTGATCATATGCAGTACACTCAACAAAGCTACTATCCTGACTTGAAGTCTTTTTACTGAAAAGAAATCCGAAAAACACATCTATTCCGTCCACTGTAAGTTTTACCTGATTACCTTCTTCAGCCTTAATGTTTCCATCGTTGAAATATGAAAACTTTAATTTCCCCGGGCTGCCTTTACGCTCCAAATCCAACTGAATTCCTTCTTTGAGTGACGGTATATAGGCCTCTTTTCCATTGCTAATCATTATATTTACTGTCATGGTATTACAAGCTCCCATCCGTCTATAATCAAATTAGGGTTCTTTATTTTAGGATTCGCACTCACAATTTTAGGGTATAAAGAGCCGTTTCCGTAATATCTCTTGGCAAGCCCCCAAAGAGTATCACCCCTTTTTACTACGTGAGTCTTAGGCTTTTGAGCGGTAGACGAATCCCTATTCTCCGCCACCTTGGCTTCTTCTTTTTTCTCTTCCTGCTTAGGTTGCTCTCCTACTGCGGACGTCGGTTGAACAAACACAACCTTCTTAGTCCCATAATGCCTATACTCCTTTAAGGTGATACTTACCTTTATATCTCTGCCTTCCTTTGCATCCTCTGTGATACTAAGGTCTTCTAAGGTAACCTTTATATTTGTCTTAAACCCTTTTGGTCGTTTTACTATAAACTGAAACGGCTTCTTATTTATCTTAAGCCTATTTAATTTATCCAAATAGCTTTTTTGTTTCTTCGGCCTGTTCATAGTTGTAAAGGAATATCTGTCAAAAGGTAAAAGGAGCTCAAAACTGAACTCCCTCAAACCCTTTGTTTTTATAATGTTGACCTCGCCCTCATTTATAAGAGTTACAGTCTTATTCATGTTCTTGGTTTTTACACTTAATTTTGAAGGTGTGACAGGTAATAGCATATTCGCTAAATAGAATCTATACATTAACTATGTACCCCCTCTGCTCCCATCTGTACCGCTTCAACAAATTTAACAGTCAGCGTATCCAACACATTATCCAAGTCCATATTTGAGCTTATCTGATTAGTCATTCCTGAGTAATCAATCTTTATCTCGGCAGTAGTGAACCTGTTTATAGCTTCCTGCTCCGCTATATCTCTCAAGTATTCAAGATTTTCCTTAGTCTCTGCAAGTGCTCCTGCTGCAGCTGCAGTATTACCTGCTGTCTTTTTTGCATTGTCTGCAAGGCCTGCACCTTCTCCTGTATCAAACGGCCCTAAAGAATCTATACCGTCTCCGTTTTTCATTGCAATTGCATCTGCCTTAAATTCAGTATACTTACCCTTAAGGTCTGCCATTTTACTGTTTAAGTCGCCTTTCATCTGCAAAAGTTCCCACGCTCTTGCCCTTCTTGATGCGTCCTCATGAACTTCAGCATCGGCAAGTCCCTGCTCTCTGGCAGTCTTTTCCGCATTGAACTGCGCTTGTGCGGTACTCGCAAATGTAACTTGTGATATTGCCTGAAGGCTTACCCCCGGTATCTTATTCAAGGCATTGATAAACCCGTTTATCAAACTGATAGCACTGTTAACCATATTCTGAATGCCTACAAGTACATTCGCTCTCATCTGTCCTATAAAGTTCGACACGGCAACACCTGTCTTTTGCCAGCACAATGAAAGCTTTCCTGCCATATCTATGATTCCGTATATACCTGTCATGAACGCAACTCTTAACCATGCGATACCTACTCCCATAGCCATCTGTGCAAGAGTCCATGCATTCTTCATTCCTCCGACAGATTGAATGAATCTGTAAATCACAGTGATAAGTACACCGAGTGCAACCGCAATCCATAGAAACGGGTTAGTCAGCATACTTGCAACCATCGCTTGATTAGCTGCTACAGCAAGCCACTGCTGTGCGGTATATATTCCCCAAGCAACGGTTGCTATTGCTACACCCCCTGCAATTCCTACAAGTATCGGTTCTATATCATCCCAATTATCTACTATCCACTGTGCACCGCTACCTATCATCTGTATTGCAGGTTCAAAGGCATTAAACAGTATATTCTGAATCATTGTTGCAACTTGTGAATATGTATAAGGCATTGAATTAAACTTTGCATCTATCTCATCTGCGGATGAAAGCATAGCAGCTTTTACTACACCTGCAGTTATCTTTCCTTCTTGTGCCAACTGTCTAACCTGCCCCATCTCAACACCTAAGTGATTTGCAATAGTCTCAATAATGGTCGGCGCTTGCTCAAATACCGAGTTTAGCTCATCGCCTCTTAGTACTCCTGAAGCCATTGCCTGTGTAAGCTGAGTCATAGTGGCTTCCATTCCTTGCGCCGATGTTCCTGCTATAATAAACTGCTTATTTAAAAGCTCCGTAAATGCTACCAGCTCATTTGTATTAAGTGTCTTATGCCCGCTCTCATCTGCAACGCTAAATGCGTCTTTGGCCATCAAGCCCATCTTAGATACTGCATCTGCCGTAGATTGGTATGCCGCTCTTGAGCGATTAGCAGATGCGGCTATAGCGTCCTGCAAGTTCTTTGTTTTCTCTAAGTCACCTGTTATAAGGTTTAGTCTCGCCTGCGTCTGAGTATATGTATCGGCCAATTCTATGGTACCTTTAACTGAAAATGCGATACCTGCTGCAGCCGCAAGTTTTAAAAAGCTTTCTCTTAATTTCTTGAGTATCGCATCTGTTTGATTTGACGACTCCCTGACTCTTTCTTGGCTTTCTACCGATGTATTAAGCTCACCGTTAAGCTCTGTAAGGCTTGCTCTTGTCTCTCTCAATACCGTCGTATCAATTTGATTTGATGACGTGGATTGCATTTGCTCAAAGCTGTCAATACAAGTGAGTAAGGCTGAATTCATTCTTCTTAACACACTTGACATACCATCTGTCAGTACAAGTTGTGATTGTATTGTAGCCATTATTCAGCCTCCTATCTCCTGATTTTGCTTTTCAGCTCATCCGCATGTTTCTTATCATTCTGAGCTTTAATATCAATGGCGGCAATCACAAAAGCCATTTCTTCTTCCGACATCTCTATAAATTCCGTAGGTTTCCAGTGGAATTTATGGAGACAGTAGTAAGCGTAATTAGCTTCAGGATCACCGCCGTTAATTAGTTTTTTGCTTCTTCAACCAAATTTTCTTCATCATCAAAGCCGTTTGCTTTCATGACTGCTGTTGCATAGTCCTCAAATTCTCCCGGTGTAAGCATAGTTGATATAAGCTCCTCAGCGCTCATAACGCCATAGCTGTCTTGTAACTCCTTATCCTGCAAATCAGGATACACTGTAGTCCTTACACACAACTTTGCAAGATATAACTGAGAGTTAAACTCCTGCGTATACTGCCCTTTCTTGCCTGCTACCGCAACCATTGTCATGCACCCTTTTCTTATTCTTGCATTCTCCGTCGCTGTAATGCAGCATATTTCCCAAGGAATCGGATTTCCGTTCTCATCTACGATTCTGTTTGTCGCAGGGTAGAGTGTATTCTCAACCCTTTTTACATTCTGTGATAAAAAAGCACTTAAATCTCTACTCATGTTCTAATCTCCTTTTACTGCATACCCTTAAGCAATGAGAAGCTTTCAGGCATTTCCCAGTCATCAAATGTTCCTTCGATATCCTCATCAAGTGTCTCTGAATCTGCATCAAACTTTGTAAGTATGCCTCCTTTACTGAGACATCCTTTAAGTACAATAGTCTGTCTTCCTACTGAAGCTGTCGGGTCCTCGTTTGTAACCTGTATATCAAAGCTTGGAAGTCTTCCGGAGTTCTTATACTCAAGCCACATAGCCCTAAGTACCGACTGATTGAAATGTGCTGTTCCTTTCCATTCTCCCGTCCATCCGCTAGGCTTATTTCCCTTGCCTGTCTTTCCGAGAATAGGCACCTCGACCAGATTTATCTTCATACTTGCCTCGAAAGAATATAGCTGCATAAAATTATATCTTTTACCGTCTGCAAGCGTTACGTACGCGCTGGCCTGTGCTCCTGCCAAGGCATCCAAAGCATTCATAATTGAATCGTTCATCTGTATTTCCTTTCTATGCTATGATTACATTCAAGTAAAGCTTTGCCATAGCATTTATAATATCTATTCCGTTTATGGTACAGAGGACAGACTTCTTATCATCACCCTGAACCACCTCAACCGACTTGGTATCAAAGCTTTCTATGGCACGAAGCTTTTCAAGTTCCTGATGTATCTTACAAATATCATTCCAAAGGCTGATTCTTCCCGCATTATCATTAGGCACTACGCCTAAATATCTTGTATTGAATAATGCGGCTATATCATTTGCTATCTGATCTATTACCCTGATAGTCTGATTCGAACTGAACATAGAATCCTTATCAACCTTAAATGACACAAATGAATTGATATCTTCAAGAACCCTCACATCGCCGTTTACATTGTGTAAAGTGAACTTACCTTGCTTAATAGCTGTCTCAAGCTGTGACTGCTTATAATCCGTGATAACCTCATATTCTCCGTCATACACGGCATTTGTCAGGCTCTTATTTACTTCACATCCTGCCTCTGCTCCTGATACCCAATACACCAAAGAATTTTTATCCGTTCCAACTACATCATTGTTTATTGATATAATTCCTTCATAGTCGCTATCAGACTTATATACAACTGTTTGGAACTTTGACCCGACTTCATCTCTGAGTCGCTTAGTATATGCCACAAACAACTTTGTTATGGTACTGTCAATAACGGGACAGCATAAAATGTTAAATGAATATGCCTCGAAACTCTCTAATGCCTTTGTATATATCTCTCCTGTAAGATTACCGCCGTTAGTACCTCCACTAAGAGGCATTCCGGCTGTAACGGATAATGTAGCGGAACTTTTAAAAGTTACATACGCATTATCCTTTAGACCTGCCATATTATCGACAGTCTGTGTATCCACTAAAGCATTATCAAGATATGTGCTCACATCAAAGGCGCTTGGTTTATCAACATTTGCACCTACTACTATCTTAATATCATTACCTCTTTTACCTACATACTTAGCCGTAGCAAGCGTATTACTCGCGGCCGTTGCATCATCCGATACGAGTCTATATACAAGCACCTTAGTCGCGTGTAAGAAAACCTCTCTAAGATTACGCATACGATCGTCATCTACTCTGTAGCCAAAGAGTTCCTTCGACTTTGTCATAAAGTCTTCTCTGCTTACTTCAAAAACTTTTCCTGCTTCTCCGAAGTCAAGAGCTATCGGCAGTGCCACAATGCCCCTACTTGAAAGTGCGGCATTCGCCTTTTTAGCATTTGAAAACACTGTATAAGCTCCGGGCAATACCTTATCCTGCCTTGTCCAAATACCACCACCTAATGCCATTATTCCACCTCTCTTTTCAAAAATTCATAAATAAGGCCGTCAACTTCATCTATCGTGTAAGCTGTATCATCGTCAAGGATTACATCAAGTACATCTCCATGCCCCAAGTATCTTGAAGATGCTTTAATAGCCTCTTTTGTGTGTTTAGTTAAATCAATCTTTTCTTTTCCCAACTTAATTACCTCTGTTCAAAGATATTTGTCCCATGCTATCAGCATTTTGATACTTAATTGTGCTGTAGTTGTATGAAACTCTAAAATGCAAAATACTGTCTACAATTTCAAAAGACTTCTCTACGGCTCGTATTATATCCTCAGTTGAAAGTTTAATCATAGAAAGCGATTCCGACAGCTTATCACCCATATAAATACAATCTTTATTCCCATTCTTTGGAAAATATATAATATCAAATGACGAAACGACTCTGTTTAGCTCTCCTGTCCCTCTTTTTAAATAGTCGGTATTGATAAGCCTTACTAAAAAATCACCGTCATTTAGCCCTTGCTCAACCTTATCTATGTATATGCTTGAGTCGGGCGACACGCTGTCAAGCACAACTGTGATAGCATCCAATACCAAAGATAAGTTAATTTCCGCCACTTAATGCCTCCATAAGTTTTTTCTTTACTTTTCTTTCCAGCAGCTTAGGTATTGCATTTTTTAACTTTTCTTCAGATATAGTGAGCATAAGTTGTGGTTCTACATATCCGCCGTTTCCGGTTCTATGGCCAAATTCAACATAAGAAGCATATTCAACCGGGTTTATAATCGTTACCGTATAGGTATCACCTTCTTTAACAACGTTTATATCTGCTACTGCACCCCAACCCCTTCTTAGTGTACCGCCAACTTTTCCACTTCCTGAAGGATACTTGCCCACAGGAGTTCTTCTCACAACCAAACTTAAAAGCCTTGCTGCAATCTCTTTACTGCATTCAGTACAAAAAGCATCCATATCAATATCTTTAAGGCTCTGTATCTTCTCCTGAAGGTTTCTAAAAGCCTCAAAGTCTGCTCTTCCCCAACTAGCCATTAAGCGTTCTCCTTTTCAAGCTCCAAGGACACCTCCTGATGTGTCTCATATACGGCAGGCACTCCGCTTGATATATAGTCGGTAGTTACTCCGTTTTGAGTTATCCTAAGCTTAGATCCTGGAGCAATCTTAATCTCCGGAGCAATGAACAGCTTAATAGTCTGTTCTATGTTCGATACTGTATCGGTCTGATTAGCTGTGCCGGAACTACTGTATGATAACCTGCAAGGCTGATTACTTAAGACCGCCATATCTTTCAATACAGTGGCCTTAGTAACCTCATCTTTTACCTTTCTTTTTTCCAGTATGTCACATAGCCCTTTATATCTGCTCTCTATAGCTTTTCTTGCCTGCTTCCACGCATCTACCATCTGAATCTCCTATAGGTGATAAATTCATCTCTGCCGTAATTCAAAAGATAGTCAATGAAGCTGTCAAGCCTTTGTTCATCAGTCTTACTACCTTCTCCTACTGCAAAAGATATATTTGTATCGCCTTCTTGTATCTGCTTAATAGCTGAATCCAGATTGAAATTTAAAAGGTCGTCAGGAGCAAATGTCTTTTTCGACATAAGAAACTCACCAACGACCATATCAATTGCAATATGCATAAGGCCGTCGGGGATAGCAGAGATATTGCAATCGTTCTTTATAGTGTTTTCAACCTTCTGCATAGCAAAATTGATAGCAATATCATCGCTATCTTTTACTGCATATCCTATGGACTGCAACCTCTCTTTTATCCTTTCGAGCATATTACCCTCTTGAAATAATTCTTGCTATCGGAATAGCCTTATGAGGGATTGTCTTATTATCGCTCTGAACAAGTGACCAGTTCAGGCCGTTCTCAAGTTCTGCATTAGTAGGACTGTTTGTAGCCTGATTTGCCTTAAGATATGAGATACCTGCAACGCTCACGGCATTTCTCTTTCTTGAAATAAGAGTATCCTCACCGCCGTTAGTCTTCGCATCTCTTACCATCTCGTAAGGAACCTTTGCACCCACATCTTCAAAGCCTATTGCGCCCTCTCCGAGCACATATGTTGTGTAGACGGATACATCTCCTCCTGTAGCTCCTACATTCTTTACCTCTACAGGCATAGAATCATCTACAAGTACAAGTCTTCCGTTCCAAGTACCCATACTTAGATCTCTTTCCACACCCTCACTGTCTGTATACTTGAGATATGCTAAAAGCTTAAGATTCTCCAGGTTCGTAGATACACTGGAGTGGCAAATTACCAGGCTAAACTTCTGCTTATTATCTCCGCAAGCCTTCTGAATAGCGCTGTTAAGAGTTGTAACGCCCATTATCATGCTCTCGTCAGTCTTTTTATTCTCTGTGGACGCCGAAATGTCCAGAGTATGCTCGTCTACAAAAGCCTTGTTAGCGGTCTTTATAGCGCCTGTACCTGTAGCGCTCATACCGAATACGCCCTTTAAAATAGACAGTAGGACCTCCTGATCTACCTCATTCCAGTAATCCATAATCTGTGCCCTAACATTGGCCATAAAGTCAACACCACCGGTCACATCATAGCTGAAGTCGGCCTCCGTCCATCCCATCATTCTTCCATATGCGAACACACCCTGCTCATAAGTTGCCGTTCTTTCAGGGTTTAGGTTTGTCTGTCCGTCATAGTTCTGCGCCTTGCCTCCCAATCTGCCAAAATAAGGCAGAATAGCATAAACACTACCTGTCTGAGACTGATTCTTAAAAGCTTCTGCAAGTCTCGGATCGGATACCACCGCCATAGACTCTTTTAACTTATTAAGCTTTACATTTGGAATTGCGGACATATACGCGCCAAATGCTCTGTCATTAAAACTCTTTGCATCAAATTTTGCCAGTACTGTTTACCTCTACTTTCTTAGTTCCCTATATCGGGAT
>NZ_DBHIEQ010000035.1:0-20663 GCF_057250505.1 Lachnoanaerobaculum sp.
GACTCAAAACGAGTCACACCACCCTTTCTTATAGCTGTCATTTCCCGACAGCCCCTTCTTATCATAGTATTTATTTTCTAATTTCCTGTAACTTCTTATTTATAAGTGCAAAGACCTTCTCGCTATCCGCCTTCTCAGAACTGAAAAATGATGACATTTCCTCTACAAGCATACCTCCCATTATACCGAGCATACTCTTTTTAACCTTCATTGTACCGAACTGATTGACTATTGACACCAATATCTCCCGCCTTATCATTTCTGACTACATCTTCCACAGTATCTTTTATGCTGAAGTATTCAGGATTAAACTCAAGCTTTTTAACATCAAGACTTTCAGTGTCCATATCATCAAACCAATTCTTAACGCCGCTCTCTTCTTCTTCATCAGCAGGCCTTACATATCCTGCAAAAGGTTTCTCTTCTCTGATAAATGCGGTTCTGTCGGATATTTCCATAGTCTGCGGATATGATGACAGCAATTATTTTTGTCGGGTATTTAAAAGGCGATACAAAATATCTCCAAGGCAGTACAGAAATAATTTATTTAACAAATAAAATTTACATATAATATTGTCAATATTAAAACAAATTTTATATATATATCTAATTTTTAGACTTAAGAGACTAAAATCCATATTATTGACTTCACATTTTCCATAGTGTATAGTATCTTCGTAAGTAAATATTCGTGACGGTTCATCCGAGCTGTCTCTAATCTTAATCACCTAGGAGAAAGAAATGCCAAACGATTTTGTATTTAAAGATCAATTGCCGGTAGCACCGCTAAAGATCGCCGCACTTGAAAGTTGTTATGACTTTGCAAAGGGAGTCAATGACTACATTGTAGAATTCAGAAGGAATGATACTACTGAGCTTATGAACTGTCAGGCGGATTTGCACTACAGAGGCTATGATTGTGACAACTACCTTCTTGATATTGCCTGCCCCAGATTCGGCTCAGGTGAAGCAAGGGGTGTTATAAAAGAATCTGTTCGCGGTACAGATGTATTTGTAATGGTAGATGTACTCAATCACTCTCTCAGCTACAAACTGAACGGTTTCACAAACTACATGTCACCTGACGATCACTATCAGGATTTAAAAAGAATTATCAGCGCCTGCGTTGCAAATGCAAAAAGAGTCAATGTTATCATGCCTTTCTTATATGAAAGTAGACAGCACAAAAAGACAAAGCGAGAATCTCTTGACTGCGCACTGGCACTTGAAGAGCTTGTAAGTATGGGTGTCAGCAATATAATTACATTTGACGCACATGACCCGAGAGTACAAAATTCCATTCCTCTTACAGGATTTGACAACTTCATGCCTACATACCAGTTTGTTAAGGCAATGTTTACAAATATCTCCGATATGAAAGTAAGCAAGGATGATATGATGATTATAAGTCCTGATGAGGGAGCTATGAACAGAGCCGTATACCTTGCAAACAACCTTGGTGTGGATATGGGTATGTTCTATAAAAGACGTGACTATTCAAGGGTTGTAGACGGCAGAAACCCTATAGTTGCACACGAGTTCCTAGGAAGCAGTGTGGCAGGTAAGGATGTCATCATTATGGACGATATGATTTCTTCAGGTGAAAGTATGCTTGATACTGCAAAAGAGCTTAAGAAGAGAAATGCAAAGAGAATTATTATCTGTGCTACATTCGGTCTGTTTACAAACGGTCTTGAAAAGTTCGATGAATTCCACAATCAGGGAATTATCGACTATGTATGCACAACCAATGTACACTACAGAAACCCTGAACTTTTGACAAGATCTTGGTATCTTGAAGCCGACATGACAAAGTACCTTGCAGCCATTATAAACTCATATAACCACGATGTTTCAATCAGCAAGAGCTTGTCACCAACCACAAAAATACAGAAATTTGTATCAAAATTCAAATAAGAAAAAGGTCGCCTTTTAAAAAGCTTAAGGGCGACCTTTTGTAATATTATACATGAAATGCACTTCCGCCTATAAATTCCCTCAATATAGAGTTGGACGGTACATTGTCACTTGGTACTCCTAGGAAATAATCCAAAAACTTAAGAAGTCTTTTTGCCTCGGGATATTCCTTAGAGTCTTTTTGCACACTGAATAAAACCGGTTCTACATACTGCTTTAATACCGCAATTTCATAGTTTAGAGCGGAGTTAAATGTCGCATCCGCACTGCTTTGATATGGGAAAATATTCATCTCCTCACCTCTTCTGACGGAATCCCACATAGCAAGAGTTTTTGTAGGGGAAATTCCTCTCTTTCTGACGTCTCTTATCATCCTTCTAAGAAGCCTTCCGTCTGTAGTAGGTATACGATTATGCTCATCAATGTTTAACTGAGTCAATGCACTTATATAAATTTTATATCTACTGTCATTTGGCAATCTGTAAGAAAGCTTATCATTCAGACAATGAATGCCTTCAATAACCAATATATCATCCTTGCCAAGTTTTAAAAAATTTCCGTTATACTCTCTTTGACCTGTTTTAAAGTTAAAGCTTGGAAGTTCCACTTTTTCGCCGTTTAAAAGAGCCAACATATCCGCATTGAACTGTTCAATATCCATAGCCTCCAAATTTTCAAAATCAAGTTCACCGTTCTCATCTCTTGGTGTATCTTCTCTGTTTTTAAAGTAATTATCCACCTCAAGCGGATGCGGCTTTATACCGTGTGCCATAAGTTGTATGCTGAGCCTGTGTGAAAAAGTAGTCTTTCCTGATGAAGAAGGTCCTGCAATCATTACAAGCTTTACATTCCCCCTTTTTATAATATCCTCGGCAATATCTCCTATTTTCTTTTCCATATATGCTTCAGAAATAAGAATCATCTCATTGGTCATACCGTTTGCAATCATCTCATTAAGTGAACCTACATCGGATACTCCCATTTCCATAGCACTGATACTTGCATTGTTAAGTTCATTAAAAATCTTTTCTTCAGGTACAAACTCTTCCACAACCTCAGGATTTTCTTTTCTCGGTATGACAAGAACTATTCCGTCCTTATACTTTGTAAGAGCAAACTTGTCTATAAACCCTGTAGAATAGACCATATATCCGTAGTTATAGTCTATATAGTCCTCAAGCTTATATATATTCACTCTTGATACTCTTCTAAACCTGAAAAGCTTCTCCTTTTCAAAAAATCCGGCATCGTGGAACATCTTTATGGCCAAATCTGTGTGTACATTAGTCTTTTCGATTCTGATGTTTTCATCAACAAGTTCTCTCATACGATTACTTATCTTCTCCACATCATAATCTTGTTCACTGCCAAGTCTGATAAAAAGTCCGTTACCTGTGGAAAACTCCACCCTTGGACTTATACTCCTGCCGTAAATATCGTCTATGGCTTTTAAAAGTATCAGTATTGCACTTCTCTCATATATTGCTCTGCCTATGGCATCACTCAATGTGACAAACTCAAGAGTAATATCATCATTTACGCACTTATGCAATTCCTGAAGCTTACCGTTTACTTTGACAAGCAGAGCTTTTTTCTTTTGCTCCGTTACAATATCAAAATAACTTGTGCCTTCCTCGTATAAGTAAGTTTCATCTCCTATCTTTACTTTAAACTTTTTCATTTCATTCTCCTTCCTATGAAAAGAAAAGACTGAATACTCAGCCTTTCCTTTGAAAATTTATTTAATTTTTCTTATCCAACCTTCCGGTGCTTCAAGCTCACCCATCTGTATTCCTGTAAGTGTATCATAAAGCTTCTTGGTAATCTCTCCCATACCTTCCATTCCTGACGGCATGTTTATCACCGTTTCACCTCGGTATATTCTGCCGATAGGTGAGATAACCGCAGCGGTACCGCAAAGTCCCGCCTCTGCAAAATCCTTTACCTCATCAAATGCAACCGGTCTCTCCTCAGTCTTTAATCCAAGGTAATGCTCGGCAACATATAGAAGTGACCTTCTTGTAACAGACGGCAGTATCGAATTTGACTTAGGTGTAACAACCTTTTTATCCTTGGTAATGAAGATAAAGTTAGCTCCTCCCGTCTCCTCTACATATGTTCTTGTAGCGGCGTCAAGGTACATATTTTCATCAAAACCGTTTCTGTGAGCCTCCATAAGAGGATGAATACTCATAGCATAGTTAAGTCCGGCTTTGATATGTCCTGTTCCTCTAGGTGCGGCTCTGTCAAAATCACTGACCGTGATAGTGATAGGCTTTGCACCGCCTTTAAAGTAAGGACCTACAGGTGTTGTAAACATTCTGAACTGATACTCCGCTGCAGGCTTTACACCGATTACAGGTGATGAAGCGAACATATAAGGTCTTATATAAAGTGTGGCTCCTGAACCGAAAGGAGGTACCCAAACTTCATTTGCAAGTACTACCTTGTCAACAGCCTCAAGGAATCTCTCTTCAGGGAACGGAGGCATCTCAAGTCTCTTTGCCGAATCATACATTCTCTTTGCATTAAGGTCCGGTCTGAATGTGACGATATGTCCTTCCTTTGTTCTGTACGCCTTAAGTCCCTCAAAGACCTCCTGACAGTACTGCAAAATACCTGCAGACTCATTTATAGTAACATCTGAGTCGGTTGAAAGTTCTCCGTCATCCCACTTTCCGTCTTTAAAATTGCTGATGTATCTGTAATCGGTAATTCTATAGTTGAATCCTATGTTTCCCCAATCCAAATCCTTTGTTTCCATGATTATTGCCTCCTATTGTTCATTGAGTTTAGCAAGTTTTGCCGCCTGATCGGCTGCAATACAGCCATCTATAAGTTCCTGAATGTCTCCATTCATTATCTTATCAAGCTTATATAATGTCAGATTTATTCTGTGATCTGTAACTCTTCCCTGTGAGAAATTGTAAGTTCTGATCTTTTCAGATCTGTCTCCGGTACCTATCTGACTTCTTCTGTCCGCCGCCTCGGCACTTTGCTTTTTCTCAAGCTCAATCTCATATAGCTTTGATCTGAGAAGTGCAAAAGCCTTTTCCTTGTTCTGTAACTGACTCTTTTCAGTCTGTGAATAGATAACTATTCCTGTAGGATAGTGAGTAAGACGCACAGCCGAGTCTGTAGTATTGACACACTGTCCGCCGTTACCGCTGGCTCTCATAACGTCTATTCTGACATCATTCATATCTATCTGAACGTCAACCTCCTCGGCCTCAGGCATTACCGCAACAGATGCTGTAGAGGTATGTATTCTTCCTCCCGACTCGGTCTCAGGAACTCTTTGTACTCTGTGTACACCCGACTCATACTTAAGCTTGGAGTAAGCACCCTTTCCGGTAACCATAGCCACAACTTCCTTGTAACCGCCTATACCGTTTTCGTTGACATCAATCATCTCAACTTTCCAGTTTTGTGATTCCGCATAATGCACATACATACGATAAAGCTGCATAGCAAAGAGTGCCGCCTCATCGCCGCCTGCTCCCGCTCTTATTTCAAGCATTATATTCTTATCGTCATTAGGATCCTTCGGCAAAAGCAAAATCTTCAGCTTTTCGGAAAGTTCCTCTTCAAGTCTCTTCCCCTCGGCAAGTTCTTCCTTTGCCATCTCCTTCATCTCTTCATCATTCATCTCAAGCATTTCAAGCGCATCTTCTTGAAGTTGCTTAGCTTTTTTATATTCACCATAGGTCTCTACAAGCGGTGCCAAATCTGATTGCTCCTTCATAAGCTTTCTGAATCTGTTCTGATCGTTTGCCACATCACCGCCGGCAAGCTCCGCCATTATTTCATCATAATGTACTACTATGTCCTCTAAATTATCAAACATCTTTTCCTCTTATGTTAATTTATTTTTTGATATGACCGCCACCCTGTTAAGATTTGACAAATCCTTTTTTATACTTACACCAAAGCCTTCAAAAAGCGCCTTGATATCTGCTGCCTCATCATATCCTATCTCAAGTGCCAAAATCCCTTCGGGATTTAAATATTTTATAAATTCATCTCTGATTATCTTATAAAATTTCATACCGTCTATATCGCCGTCAAGTGCAAGCCTCGGCTCAAAGTCTTTCACTTCACTCTCAAGGCTGTCCACAACATGACTCTTTATATATGGCGGATTGGATACTATGATATCATATTTATTTTCAGATGTTAAGCTGGAAAACATATCGCTTTTTAAAAAATTGATATCGCAGCCTAAGCCTTGTGCATTCTTTTTTGCAACTTCCAATGCGCCAGCAGATATATCAATCGCATCCACTCTTTCAAATCCTCCAAGGCTTTTTAATGCTATGGCTATAGCTCCCGAACCTGTACACATATCAAGTATTCTTTTACTTTTATCACCATCGGCAAGTTTTAATACCTCCTCTACCAAAACTTCCGTATCAAACCTCGGAATAAGTACATTCTCATTTACAAAAAAAGGCAGTCCGCAAAAGTATGCCTTATTTAAGATGTACTGTATAGGCATATTTTCAAGTCTTTTTGCCACATAGCTTTCTATTATATCAAGCTTTTTGATATCTTTTATCTCATCATATTTAAACATTGTCCACTTTGAAAAATCAAAGTCAAACACTTCATATATTAACAATAAGACATCACTTTTTGCATCCTTAAAGCCTCTTTCATCTAAAGCCTTTACATATTTTTCAAAAACTTCTATATATTTCATATCAGAAATTTTCCTTAAGGTACTTTCTCCAGTCAAATACCTTCTCTACCGCCGCAATTGCAACTTCCACCATATCAGGAGTCGGCTCCTTTGTGGTAAGTCCTTGCATCCAAAGTCCCGGCTTGCTTAGAATATTTACAAGCCAAAAGTCGCTTCTGCCTGCAATTCTTAGAAACTCGTAGCTGACTCCGGCTATGGCAGGTACCAATACAACTCTTGATACCGCCCTCAGCCAAAGGTTGTCCACTCTTATTACCATAAAAAAAAGTATACTTATCATCATTACTATGATAATAAAACTTGTACCGCATCTTTTATGCTCTTTTGAACTTTTCATTACATTTTCGACATTCAGCTCAAGACCGTGTTCTATGCAGTTGATGCATTTATGCTCCGCACCATGGTACATAAAGGTTCTCTTTATATCCTCCATCCTTGAGATCATCTTTATATAGAAGATAAATATCGCAATTCTTATTACGCCCTCAAATATGGCAATAACATAGTAGTTATCAATTTTTGCTTTGATGATATTGCTGAGCAACATCGGCAATACCATAAAGATTGCTACAGATGCCAATATTGAAATAAACATGGTGACACCCATTATTACCTTATCAAGCTTATCTCCGAAAATTTCAATCAGCTTTTCTTCAAACTTTGATGGCTTTGAATCTTCATCATCTTCAAAAAAGCTTGCTGAATATGCCAATGTCTTCATTCCCAATACCAATGAATCTACAAATGCAAATATTCCTCTAAGGAACGGAAGTCCAAGCACGGGAATCTTTGTAGTAAGACTCTCATACTTATCTTCCATCACTGCAATTGTTTTATCCGGCTTTCTTACCGCTGTAGAGTATCTGTCACCGTTTTTCATCATGATACCCTCTATCACAGCCTGTCCGCCTATTCCTGAATATTTCATATCCTCTCCTGTAATCTTAAAAAAGAGCCAGACACCTGCCTGACTCCCCCTAATAAATAGTATATCTTAATCTTATTATTCAGCCTTAACACCATACTTACGGTTGAACTGCTCAATACGACCACGTGCCTGAGCTGACTTCTGCTGACCTGTATAGAAAGAATGGCACTTAGAACAAATTTCTACGTGGATATCTTCCTTTGTTGAACCTGTAACAAATGTGTTACCACAGTTGCAAGTTACTGTTGCCTGATAATAATTTGGATGTATTCCCTGTTTCATAATTTCACCTCTTTAAAAAATTTAACGGTTACATAAAGTAGACTCGTTACAAAGTACATCTTAGGATAGCATAAATGAGGATAAATTGCAATAGTATATTTTACTCTTTGATTGCTAATTCCCTTATATAGCAAGGCGGTATTTTATCTGCCAGCCATACTTTTTCATTTCCGTGATAAAATACCACTCCGTCATCATATGCTCTCTTAGAATCAATTTCCAATATACATGGACTCTTGTCACGTCTAAGCCCTACTTTCTTTGCTGTATCTATATCGGTTGACAGGTGTACATATTGTCTGCTCATAGGTAAAAGCCCGTTCTTTTTTATGCTCTCAACAAATCTCCTTGCAGTACCATGATATAATTTATCAGGCGGAGTCTTCTCTTCCTTTACTATATGCATCGGTATAGAATGCCCGTACAAAGCCCTTATTTTTCCTGCATTTATTTCATGTCTTTTCTTTTCAGACTTATCAATCATAACCGCCAAATCATTTTGAGTAATATATCCAAACTTGCCTTCTGTATTCAGCGCATTCAAAAGCTGCTCTATACTTACCCAACCTTCTTCATCCATTTCAAGTTCGTACTCCCAAGGTGCATGGCGAAGTGCGTATGAAACTTCCTTGCTTAATTCCTCATATTTCATCGTATTCCCCTTCTTCTATCATCTCGTCTATCGCTTCTATAAACCAATCCCAAAAGCTTTCATAATCCTTTCTCTGTTCCCATCCTGAACTTGCAAAATCATGGATTTTTTGCACCCTTCCGCCTCTGTCGATATCAAAGCAAACTATATCATCATTGTCACCTCTTCTTGCAAAGGGTACCAACTTTCTGTCCGGATATCTTTCCTGTAATCCCTTTATTCTCCACTCAGCCTGATCATAATCCATCAAATACCAAAAATCAAAATCCGTCAAACCCAAATGAACAATTTTCAAAAATTCTTTCGGATATTCAAATCCTTTATATATACTTCCGGCATCTAATAATTTCCATTCCATGCTTTCCTCCTTTAAACATCTTAACAGGTATATAAAATATACCTTGATTCAAGAACTGTTTATTTATAGAAAAAAGAAACAATCTAAGAGCATTTTTTTGTATGCTGCCTTAGCTTGTTTCTTTGACTTGATTAATTCAAACTATAGTGACACAATCTTATCCCTTGATAACCCTGTAAGCTCCATTATAATGTTTATATCAAATCCCTTTTTCTTCATGCTTTGAGCAATACTTATCTTTCCTTTCTCTTCCCCACGCTTTTCTCCTATCTTTTCTCCTCTTTTTTCGCCTTCACTAATCCATTCAAGCTTTAACTGCTCTATAAGTCCGCTCATTTCCCTGATTCCTCCTTCTGTTTCTTTATATCTCCTTTTTATGCTGCTTGTCTTAGGAAATTTATCATTGTAGCAATCGCCTTCAGTAAACACCTTCATCAACTGTGAAACATCTGAGCCGTTATCTACTACAGAATTTTTGCTTTTACAGACATATGACACTCCTTTTTGTCGTAGTTAACATAGTCCCCATAGGTCTATTATAGCATATATAATAAATTTATTGCATTTTAATCTTACTATAAACAAATCGGCTCAAAAAAAAGAGTTGAATAATCAACCCTGTCAAAGTTCTATATGAAATACTGAATATACAGCCAAGTAGCCTCAACTACTTGACTGCATATTATGAAGGAAAAAGTGTTACCCATGCACAGGCCTCTAAAATGGTTTTTAGAAACTTATAGAAATTTAGATCAACAAGAGCGGAAAGTGCATTTTCCATAGATTACCTTAGATATCAAACCGAAAGCCACGAAAAAGATTTGGCAGTCTTATTATACTATTTATACCGTTTTTGACAATAGGATGTGCTAATACTTAAGATTTCAAAACAACTTTCATCGTATTGTACAAATATTAAGGCTATATTATATAATAAAAGCCGTCTTAGTTGTAGAATATGCACTAAAATATATTACCTTTTCTTTAATATTAAATTAAGTACCTCAGGATAGCCAAGCTAATCACTAAAATAAGCCTACCCAAGTTCTTATCCCGAAGCCAAAATGAGGTAATCAAAAAAGCGGGCTGAATAATCAACCCGCAAAACTTACATCATTTCACTTTAACAATCTATATTTCTTTAAAAGCTCATGTCTGTATACCTTATCTGTATTCGCCTTTATTATCTTCTCTAAATTGCCTTCTCTCGCCAATATGGTATTCAGCTCACTTACCATATCCGCTCCTTCTTCTCTTCCAAGCTCCAGTCCTTCTGTCCTTCCCATCTCAAGACCCTTTTCAAGACCTTTTTCTTCCGCCAGTTCAAAAAATCCCTTCATATTGCTTACCTTCCTTTCATGTGCCACTTTTATTATATTCTCAACATTTTTAAAACCCGACATTGCAGACATCAGCATCAAGATCTCATCTACATGCTTTACATTACTTTCATCACCCTTATAGCTGTTAGTTGTTCGCATCTGATACAAGTAGTCTGCAAGCATCCGAAAATCACTTTTAAACAGATCTATTTTTTCTCTATCCAAAAATGCTATCTCAAATACATTTATTCTATAGTCGCTTACATATGGTTTTAGGTTCTCATCTACTTCAAGCAAATCCAACAAGGAGTTCGAGTATTTCCAATTCCTGTCATATCCCATATATAACACCAATGTTATCACAGGATATTTCTTTTTATATCTGTTTTCTTCCAATACCTGCTTCTTATATTCAGCGCCGTCATAACCTATAACTCTCATCGGCATAAGCTTATCAGGTACAGTCTGATTCTCAAGCCCGAATAATGCTATATTGATTTGACTGTTCTTCCAATACTTTGCAACGTCTCTGTCTTGTGAATGTATCTCACCGTCAATCTTTAATGCGCTGTCAGCCGGAGTATCTATAAGTGCATCCTCATCTACTATCCTTTTACCGTTAAATAATAATACATTTACTATATCTGCAAATACATCATTATATCTCTCAAGCATCTTTTGTGTTATATCTTTACCATTCATACTCTATCCTCCTTATTATACCAAAGAAATTTAATTAACTCTATAAAAATATCCACACATGACCACACAGCCAAGTAGGACAGACTACTTGACTGCGTAGTCACGTTCATATCAGTAGATGCACCGACTATGCCATGGTTTTTAGAAACTTATAGAAATTTAGATCAACAAGAGCGGAAAGTGCATTTTCCATAGATTACCTTAGATATCAAATCGAAAGCCACGAAAAAAATTTGACAGTTTTATTATACTATTTATACCGTTTTTGACAATAGGATGTACTAACACTTAAGATTTTAAATCCACTTTCATCGTATTATACAAAGATTAAAGCTATATTATATGATAACAGCCATCTTAGTTGTAGAATATGCATTAATATATATTACTTTTTCTTTAAAATTAACTTAAGTGCATTAGGATAATCGAAAAAAGCGTAGCCAAAGCTACGCTTGAGATTATTCCTCTCTTCTCCTATAGAACCTGCCAAGAAGCTGCTGAGTCTTTATAAGGTTTATAAAGGCGGACTTATCTATCTCTTTGATTGCTTTTACCACCTTGTTTGCTTCGGCACTTGATACTATTGAGTACACTAAAGTTCTGTCTGTATGATTATAATACCCCTGTGCCTTCCAGGTAGTCGCACCATGGTGGCTTATATTCGAAATCAAATCACATATCTCGTCAGGATGATCTGTAACAATGAATAGAGTAATCTGCTGATATTTTCTATACAAAGTATGTATAACCATTGTAGTAACATACTGGAAAATAATAGAATACAGTGCTCTGTCCCAGCCAAACAAAAGCCCGGCAACCACAAGAACCACCGCATTTGCGCCCAAAATAATATTAAAGGCGTCAAATCCTTTTCTCTCAGACAGGAATATAGATATAAAGTCGGTTCCTCCGGTAGTTGCATTCATCAAAAGACAAATACTGATAACCAGACCGTTTATCATTCCTCCGAAAATAGTTATAAGCAAAATGTCCTGAGTTATCACATACCCCGGAATAATATCAACAATAAAACCGTTCAGCAATATGACCCAACATGAATACAGTGTAAACTTCTTTCCGATATACCTGAATCCAATATACACAGGTATTGCATTAAGTAAAATATTTACAACCGTATACGGCAATTTTACATGAAAAAACATATCTGCCGACCTGGTTATAAGCAAAGTAATGCCTGTCGCACCTCCCGGAAACAGGTCTCCGGTCCTTACAAAAGTCTTTATATTGACTGCCATCAATACAGCCGCAAATGTAATAACAATAAATCTCTTTAAATCTTCTTTTAAATCAAATTTCATAACTATCTCACAAATTATTTTACTATATGGCAAGCCACATATCTGCCGTTCACTTCTCTTAAATCAGGCTCCTTTGTTCTGCAAATTTCACCGCAATAAGGGCATCTGGTATGAAATCTGCATCCGGTAGGAACATCTATCGGACTTGGTATATCGCCCTTTAATAATTCCTTTTGTTTGCCTGCATTTTCAATACTTGGAATTGCATCAAGCAAAAGCCTTGTATAAGGGTGAAGAGGCTTTTCAAAAATATCATCTGTATTACCGATTTCACAAACTTTACCGAGAAACATCACACAAACTCTGTCAGCAATAAAATTGACTACAGACAGGTCATGTGAAATAAACAGATATGAAGCTCTTTTTTTCTCCTGAATATCCTTAAGCAGGTTTAAAACCTGTGACTGTATGGATACATCAAGTGCAGATACCGGCTCATCACATACAATAAGCTTAGGATTCAGTGCTATTGCTCTGGCAATTCCTATTCTTTGCCTTTGTCCTCCTGAAAACTGATGAGGATACCTGTTGTAATACTCTTTTCTGATTCCCACATCTTCCATCAGCTCAAGCACTTTTTCTTTTACCTGTGCCTTGCTAAGTTCCTTTTCATGTGTAATAACAGGTTCTGCAATAATCTCACCTAAAGTCATTCTGGGATTAAGTGAGGCATAAGGATCCTGAAATATGATTTGTAGATTTTTCTTTAATTGCTTCAGCTCATTACCTCTTTTATTGTAAATATTTTCGCCCAGAAAAATACTCTCACCTTTATCAGGTGCTATAAGGCCTATTGCACATTTGCCAAGTGTGGATTTACCGCATCCGCTTTCTCCCACAAGTGCCAAAGTCTCATTCTCATATATATCAAGACTTATGTCACTTACCGCATGAACTTTTTTATTCTTCTTTGATGTAGGAAATTCCTTAACTATATTTTTTAATCTTAATACAACTTCTTTCATCTTCAATCCTTTTATGTAAGAAACATGAAACCATATGGCTGTCCGTAATATAATCATCCTTCGGTCTGTCGCTGCAACAAATATTTTGGGCCAAATCACATCTGTCTGTAAATCTGCAACCCTTAGGTAAATTCAGGATATTAGGTACATTACCTTTTATGGTATAAAGTCTTTTCTGCCTTTTGCCGATAGTAGGTATTGACTTTAAAAGTCCGCTTGTATAAGGATGTGCAGTTTCATTAAAAAGAGTCTTTGTAGGTGCAAACTCCACCACTCTTCCTGCATACATTACATAAACATAGTCACATATTTCTGCAACAACACCCATGTTGTGTGTAATCATTATTATAGAAGTGCCGCTCTCCTCACAAAGTCTTTTCATAAGCCTTAGGATCTGAGCCTCTATAGTGACATCAAGTGCTGTAGTGGGTTCATCCGCAATCAAAAGCTTGGGCTTACAAATCATTGCCATGCCGATCATCACTCTCTGCCTAAGACCGCCTGAAAGCTCATGCGGGTATGAATTAAATCTTTTTTCGGCTTCAGGTATCCCGACTTCATTAAATATTTCTATTACTCTTTGTTTTGCCTCCGTCTTAGATATATGTTCATGCAAAATAATAGCCTCCATGACCTGTTTGCCGACCTTCACAACAGGATTAAGTGAAGTCATAGGCTCCTGAAATATCATGGATATATCCTTACCTCTGATATTTGCATACTCTCTTATACCCATCTTTGTAAGCTCATTGCCGCAAAAGTTAATACTTCCGCCCACTATCTTGCCGGGACTTTTTATCAGTCCCATAATACTCATAGCCGTCATAGACTTTCCGCATCCGCTCTCTCCTACTATTCCAACTATCTTTCCCTTAGGTATATCTATATTTATACCGTCAAGAGCATATGCATCTCTTCCTTTTACTTGAAATGCCACCTTCAAATCTCTTATAGTCAAAACATTGTCCATATCATTGCTCCTTAAGGTACGGGTCTAAAATATCTCTCAAACCGTCACCCAAAAAATTGAATGCCAACACAACTATCATTATCGCTATGGCAGGTGAAAGTACAAGTACAGGCTGTGTAAACAGATATTTCTTTGCACTGACAACCATAAGTCCCCAGCTTGCTGTAGGAGGCTGTGCACCTACACCCAGGAAACTGAGTGAACTCTCTGAAAGTATCGCAGACGGTATACTTAAAGTAAATAATACCACCAAAGTAGGTATACAGTTTGGTAATATATGTCTGAAAATAATCGTAGCATTACCGACACCCATACTTTTAGCGGCTTCCACATACTCCTTTTTTGACAGTGAAAGTGTCTCCGATCGTACAACTCTGGATGTGGACGCCCAGTTGACTAATGACAATGCTATAAATATGTTTATCAATCCTCCTCCCATTGTATACATTACAACCATTGCAAGCAGGAGTGAAGGAAATGCAAGCATTATATCTGCCAATCTCATTATTGCAAAATCTATTTTACCTCCGAAATACCCTGCAATAAGTCCGAGTATTGTACCTATAATCATCGAAATAAGTGTAGGTATCAGTCCTATTGTAATTGATATTCTGGCTCCGAATATTACTCTGGTAAGTGTGTCTCTTCCAAGTTCATCCGTACCCAGTGGATGTGCAAATGAAGGGGCTAAAAGTCTGTCCTTCAAACTCTGTGTATATGGATTATACCTGCATATAACATTTGCAAAAATTGCACACAGTATAATCAGTATAATTACAATCAAAGAAAAAAATGCAAGCTTATTATGTTTTATTATATTTTTACATTTTTCAAATAAGCTGTCTTCCGTTTCAATTTCAGAACCGAAATTTCGCCCTGTCTGTTTAGTATCTTTATTCATTGATTTCTTATATTTCCTTTCTAATTCTCGGATCAAGAATAGAATACAATGAATCTGCTATCAAATTTCCGAATATTACCAATATAGTTGTAAAAATAACCGTTCCCTGTAAAAGCGGCATATCTCTGGTCTCTATTGCATTGACAGCAAGTCTGCCTATACCCGGTATTCCGAATATATTTTCTGTAATAACTGCACCTGAAAGCATGGAAGATATCTGGAGTGCCATCATTGTAACTACAGGAAGCATCGCATTCTTTAGAGCATGTGACTTCATTACGGCAAACTCTAAAAGTCCCTTTGCTCTGGCAGTTCTTATATAGTCTTCCTGCATTACTTCCAAAATATTTGACCTTGTCATTCTTGCAATACTTCCTGCCGAGTTCCATCCGAGTACTATTGACGGCAATACCATAGATGCCGCAGTTTCATATCCTGATACAGGGAAAATCTTTAACTTATACGCAAAAAGATACTGCAAAACCAGTGCAATCATAAATACAGGCATGGATACTCCAAGCAATGCTCCTCCCATAAATAACCTGTCTAAAATATTATTTTTATTTACCGCCGCAAATATACCTGATGCGATACCGACTATCCATGAAACAAATGCCGCACATACTGCAAGTCTTACAGTATTTGGAAATGCATCCAAAATAATGCCTGTAACATTTCTGTTCATACGATAGCTTGTACCGAAGTCACCTCTGATTGCATGTGAAATATATGTAAAAAACTGTATATACAGCGGTTTATCAAGCCCCATCTCCTTACTTATTTTATCAATTACAGTCTGATTGACATGCTCACCGAGCATTGTGGTTACAGGGTCTCCCGGTACCACTCTAAGCATTATAAATATAATCAAAACCACACCTATTAAAACCGGTATGGATATCAAAATTCTTTTTAAAATATTTTTAACCAAGTCTGCCTCCCAAAAATACTCCAAAAAAGAAATGGAGCGGTTCACGCTCCATTATAGCAATTATCTTTTTTAAGTTCCATATCTATTTTTTTGAAAATCCGACAAATCTCATATCGGATATTCCGGCCCAGTTCGGCTTGAATCCTTCGATACTCTTACTTACACCGTAATAATGCTCCTTTGAAAACATAGGAAGCCATGCAAAGTCTTCCGTTACAATCTTCTTTTCAAGTTCATCGTACTCAGCCATTCTCTCATCTGCATTTACAATAGTCCTTGCAACGCTTACTCTGTCCATCACAGCCTTGTCAGGATAATTAAGTGATCTCTGCTTTGTATTTTTCTCATTTCCGAAGAATGTATAAATAAAGTTGTCAGGATCATTGTAATCAGCAGTCCATGTTGACATAAATGAACCAAGTGTACCGTCTTTTCTTGTGGCGAGCCATGTTGACTCATCATAATTCTTAATGGTTGCATTGATACCCACTTCATTAAGCTGTGATGCTATTACCTCAAGCACTGTCTTTGTAGTATCCGACGATGAAGAATCTACCGAAATCTCCATATCAAATCCGTTAGGATAGCCTGCCTCTGCAAGCAATGCCTTAGCACCGTCAGGATCATACTTAATCTCAGGAAGTGAACTGTCATAGCCTATAAGACCTCTTGGGAATATACCGTTTTCAATTGTTGCTACACCGTTCATAAGTGAATCAATGATTTCCTGACGATTGATTGCCTTACATACAGCCTCCCTTACTTTTACATTGTTTAGAGGTTCTATATTCTCATTAAATGTAAAATATGTCATGCCGACTCTCGGTGTGTGATGAAGCACATCAGGCATCTCTTTTTTGTATGTGTCGATATAGTCAATCATAAAATCAAAGTCAAGTATATCAAGCTCACCGTTCTTAAACATCATATTTCTTGTTTCGGAATCAGGTATTACTCTTATAAGTACTCCCGGAAGCGATACATCACCACCCCAGTAAGTATCATTCTTTGTAAGTACTATAGAGTCGTTTACAGTCCACTCCGCCATCTTAAATGCGCCTGTTCCGACTGTAACCGAAGGGTCGATACCGAACTTATCTCCTGCAGCCTCTGTGGTATCTTTATCAAGCATACATACAGGTGACGCTGAAAGGCAAGCCAAGAAACCGGCATAAGGCTCTGAAAGTGTTATCTCCACAGTATAATCATCTACAGCCTTTACTCCGCTAAGCTCCTTACTGCTTCCGTCCATGACTTTATCCGCTCCTTCTATCTGGCTTACAAAGTCACCGTTTACAGCACCTGTTACTCCAAGCATTCTTGTAAGTGAATATACAACATCATCAGACTTGAAGTCCGCACCGTTTGAGAACTTCACTCCCTCTTGCAAATGCAATGTATATACCTTTCCGTCCTCAGATATATCCCAACTCTTTGCAAGTGAAGGTATCAATTCACTTGAACCGTCATCCTTAACCTCAACCTCGACCAACCTGTCAAAGATATTAAGAGGTACCATATAGTCCTTGGATGTCTTATCCGGGTCTACAGTCTGGATATCCGCATTGATGGAAGTTACCAAAAATCCTGTAGTATCAATGCCGGTCTTTGCCTTACTGTCTGTTTTAGCAGCCTTATCATCCGTCTTGTCAGTACTTTTTGATCCGCATGCACTAAGAGATAGTGCCAAAAGTATACCCAACAATATAAACTTTTTTTTCATATTCTTCTCCCATTTCTTATTACTATTGTAATTATAATACTTTTTTTAGGGCTTGCCAAATATTTTTTATAATACTTCATTAAAAAAGTCAGGCTGTAATCACCTGACTTTTTAAATTATTTTATCAATCTTACCGCCTTTACAGGAGTACGATGGTTCAAACTTCCTATTCTGATTCCAAGCTGCTTATTTGCGGCATGCACAATCTGTCCGTCACCGACATATATCGCAACATGGTTTATCTCTCCGCCTGAAGAATAGAATACCAAATCTCCCGGCTTTATCTGCGATACAGGTATCTCAGTACCGTTGTTTGCCTGATCCTTTGAGACTCTTGAAGTACTTATTCCGAACTTCTCATATACTCTCATTACAAATCCCGAACAATCGGCACCTTTTGTCAGTGATGTTCCTCCGTACACATACGGATTACCGACAAACTGCTTAGCATAAGCTACTACAGCATCTCTTGATACTTTTTCCTTAGCTGCCTTTGTAGCCTCGGTCTCAGCCTCTGTAGTTTCCTTTTTCTTGCCGACGCCGGGTCCACCCTTTTCGCCTGTAACAACTGTGGTTTCTTTTTGAGGCTTAGCCTTCTGTGTTTCCTTAGGTTTTTCAGTACTACCGCCCGGTCCGTAAGGAGCTGTTGTCTCTACAGGTTTTGTAGTCTCTGTAGTCGCTTCTGTCTGTTTCGGAGCCTGTGTAGTAGACTCAGTCTGCTTTGGAGCCTGTGTAGTAGACTCAGTCTGCTTTGTGGTATCTTCAACGGCACTTATAGTTTCAGCCTGTGTTGTGGCTGTCGGAGTCTCTTTTACTGTCTCTAAAGCCTTGCTTGTCTCCGGCTCCGCACTTGCTTTAGTTGTTTCCTTTGTTGTCTCACTTGCCTCAGGGCCGTTTACTGTTTCTATTTTAACCTTGGAAGATGATGAAGCGGTTTCTTCAGACTTACCTGGCTCTTTCACAGTCTCGGCTTTTTGCTTTGTCTCGGCAGGCTTTGTATCCTCTATTGCCTTGATGGTCTCCGCCTCGGTTCTTGTCTCTGGCACTGTCTCTATCTTCTGCTTTGTAGTTTCTGTCTGCCCGTTGTCCTTTGTGGTTGTTTCAACAGGCTTTGTAGATTCCTTCGTAGTATCCGGAACCTTAATCTCTACTTCCTTACTTGCAGGTGTCTCTCTCTTTTCAGCTGCAGGAGACTTGATAGTCTTTGCTTCCTCTCTCGCCTTAGGTGTAGGAGCTTTATCCGGAGTTTTCTTTTCAGCTGCAGTTGTTTCAGCCTTTGCAGTCGTTTCCTTACTCTTAGCTGTTGTCTGATCGTCTGCAACCACCATATTTTCATATATGGCCATTGCTTCTTTAGCCTCAGTTTCCAGCTTTGCCTTGTTCAAAGCTTCGATAGTGGACTCTTCCTTAGTCTTGGCAGTCTTATATGATACATCTGTCTTTATAAAATCCTTGTACACATATCCTGTCAAATCATCATCCACCTGAACCTTTAAAAAGTTTTTGTCCTGACCTACTACAACATACTTCTCACCACCCTCAAGCATCGTGAGAGTATTTGAAGTTATATCCGGTGTCTTTCGCAGTCTGACATTGTCAATGTCTACCACAGTACCGTAGGTCACGACAGAATCTTTTGCCATTTTCTTCGCTTTATTTCCTGTTGCCAAATCTGAGGCTTTGACATAGCCCTCTACGTTTCCGGAATTTATCTTAACCCATTCTCCGGTCTCGTTGATCTCAGAACCTACGACAGTAGCCACTGAACTGTATGAAATACTTCCCACTTCTTCGCCGGTCTCTTTCGGATCAGCGTGTACTACAGTATCTTTTTTGTTCTTTGCCACCGCGAGGTCATCCTTCATTACCTCTTCTTTCAGCCTGTCCTGAATCGACGGTCCCTCATACTTGACCACATCCTTTACAAGCCTGTTGCGCGCATCGTCAACTCCTGTTATCTCTATTGTATTTGTTGTCGCAGTCTTTAGCGACTCTCCTAATGCTGTCTGCGGTGATATGGAACTTGCCTTATAATTGTTTAGAGCTACGGCTATTCCTGAGACTGAGTTACTTGTCTCCAAATCCATATCTGCATATGCATTAAAACTGTATAGTGAAACAAAGGTTAGAGCTGATGCTAATGTTAAAAATTTCTTTTTCATTGAGCACTCCTTACTTTATTTAGAGTACTTAAATTATACCAAAGTTTTATAGATTGAACAATTGCTTTACACCCGTTGAAATATTACAATATATTAAACATTTAATTACAGCCATAGTCATAAATATACTTTATTAAAATTATAGTAAATATATGCTATTTTTATTATATATCCTAATTTAATTGTAAGTTTTTCTATATTATCAATATCATTCTATTGTTGCAGCAACTCTTTATAAATACGAAAAAAGAGCAACATCAGTTGCTCTTTTAAAGTGCGGGAAAAGGGACTTGAACCCTCACGTCTATACAGACACAAGATCCTTAGTCTTGCCTGTCTGCCAATTCCAGCATTCCCGCAAGTGATTAGATTTTCTAATCAAGGCGACAACCAGATTTGAACTGGTGATCAGGGTGTTGCAGACCCACGCCTTACCGCTTGGCTATGTCGCCGTTGTCCATACTTTCGGACAACGCCCTGAACAGGGCTCGAACCTGTGACACTGCGGTTAACAGCCGCATGCTCTACCTACTGAGCTATCAGGGCAAGTACTTAAATAGTGTATCAGATAATCACTGGTTATGCAAGTACTTTTTTGAAGAAAATGTATACTATGAACTTACTCCGTAAGTTCAAGTACGCTATTTTTCTAGGCTCGCACTTCGCTACGCTCGTACTCACCAAGAAAGGTTAATGTAGCACTATGACTTTACTATGTAAAGTCAAGTGTACTTTTCTTCTAAAACTCAAACTGCACTCCGTTTGTTCTCGTTAAGAAGAAAATGCACCTTCAAAACTGCCTACCAAATGCTTTTCTCACTTAGCGAAA
>NZ_DBHIEQ010000036.1:0-18386 GCF_057250505.1 Lachnoanaerobaculum sp.
ATTATACCATAGAATAATTATTTGTGTCGCTTATTTAATTAATGATATACTAGTCCCTCTTATAAAAATATAAATATGGGTAGTTTACAATCTCTTCATGCCAGTTATCATCATGCTTTATTATAACCTTTCCATTTTCATCATAACACCTTGCAACTATCGGTGCTCTCTCTCCGGATTTTATTTTCCAAACCAATATTCCGTCCTCAAGCCCTGAATCAGGTGAATCGGTCTTTATATACTTTCCCAAATAGCAATCCCACCTTCCAAAAGGCAACTTATCATACACAATATTTACAAACTCTGCCAATGTATCAGGCAAAATAAATGTATCGGGATTAGGTGCGTTTACATCATCTCCCATGCACATACTGCTCCTGCCCATATATACTTTTATTTGCATAATCTTCTCCTTAAAATTTATATAAAAGAGGGAATATCAATCCTACATCAATAGCCATAAATCCCAGTATAATACCCAAAACACCCAAGAATATAGTTATACCTTGAACATTTTCACGAATCTGTATGGAGAACTTACGGTAATCAATACCTCTGTTATTTATAATATTATCTCTTTCTTCCGCTCTGTCCGTTAATGAGATATTATAACTTCCGCTCTCCACACTAAATGTATACAATTTGACTCTTACATCCTTAAAACTGCTTGCTGTAGTTCTAAAAAAATCCGGATATAATATTACAAACTTTCCTGTAGCGTTATTTTTCAGTTTAATATCTAAATTATACATAGGAGATACTGAATACTTTTTCCCACAAAGCCATATATCATATTTACCGATTTCATCAAGTGAAAAGCTTCCGTCTATTAAGCTTACCGGCATTTCATATATCATCTTAGCCTTGGCAAATCCGCTTATCTTTTTAATGCCGATAACTATAAGATATATTCCCACAGGTACAAGCAGTAATAATAAATATTTCAAATCCTTAATAGATTGTAACCAGGACATTTCCGTCCGCCTCCAAAATTTCCTTATAAAAGTCTTTCATTCTTTCAAAACAGTCAAGAAGATCTTCTTTTATTTCATCTTCTTCATCGTCATAATCCCAGATATCCGGATATAGCTCCGCTTCTTTACCTTCTTCCAAGCTAAAGCTTTCCAAAGCACTTTCCATATCAAAATCTTCAAGTGCTTTTAATATATCCTTAACTCTGTCCTTTTTTGTATAGGCTATAAAATCTTCTATTTTTTCTATCGAAGTTACACCCACCACAGCTTCACTGAGAGGATCTTCCCATATAGGATCTGATGCACTTACCCCCGTCAGCATATAGTGAAGCAGATCCCAGTTCTTATCTATATCAAGAAGTATTTCCGCCTCCTCATTCCAGTCTTCCACCGTTTCAAAGATATCTTCCTCATTGTCAAATTTTTCAAGTGCTTCCAACTCTTTATCACTTAAATATTGATAGTTTGCTCTAAGTCCCATTTTTTCTCTCCTTAAAAATTAAATATTTTTATAAATCTTTTTTGCAGCTTATCACATTTGTATCCTATATTCTCATAGAATTTATGTGCTTCTACACGATGATTTGCCGAATTGAGTCTGATAAATGAAATACCGTTATCAGTAGCATATTTTTCAATATAACCAATTAATTTTTTGCCGACCCCATTACCCCTGAAATCAGGATCAACAGCCAAACCCAATATATTAAGTCCGGTATCACTGTACACACTTTCATACACCTGTGCATGAACAAATCCGATAACCTTTTTTGTATTCTCATCTTCATATACTGCCAAGATATGATTTTTATTATCGCATGACAATTTCTTTATCTGATTCTCAACTGTACTTATATCAACATCATACCCCAGAGATGTTTTGCATATTTTTTGTATTTCCTTTGCATCCGATATATTTATTTCTCTTATCATATGTATCTCATCCTCCCATACTTGCAGATGTAATACCTTTTTTCAGACTTCCACCAACTGTTATGCAATGCCCTGCGAAAATATTATCATCTTTAAAATATGCCGTGAATGAACCGCCGGATGTCATAGAAATTGACTCAATACCGATTCTCTCGGCAAAGCTCTCTTCCGTGATTTTTAAGGCTTCTTCCTCTGATTCACACCAATCTCTTGCAAGGTCTATAAGATTTTTGGCTGCAAATATTCTCATTTTTGCATCCCATTTTTCAGCACTTAAGTACAATTCTTTCATAGCTTTTCTTGCCTTTGTGATTCCCGATTTGTTGTCTTTATCAACATCCAAGGAAATATCAATTTTTTTATCCAGCCAAGTAATATGCCCTTCAAAGCTGTTTATAGTTCTATCATACAAAAGCTCACCCCATATATCATCCTCTATGACTATAGGCTTTTTGTACTCTGCCAGTATTTCTTCAAGCTCCGGACTTTTTGCATTTTTTTCTATTACATCTACAAGAAGAAAATCCAGACTTCTTATTATAATCTCCGGCACTTCTTCAGGTAATTTCTTACGTACTTTTAAATGATAGACAGTTTCTTTATCAAATTCCGGTATCAAATGATTATCATACTCTTTTTCACTTGCAGCAAACACAAACCTACACTCTTCTTCATGTAGTTCTCCGGTTTCACAATTTATATAGGCCAGGCAGAAAACTGCCACTTCCCAAAATCCGTTTCTCTTACTTGTGACATCACCTTCATGCCTAAGTACAAGGATTTCCTGCTCTTTTTTATCAAAAGAGTTTTCCCATTCGTTCTCAGTCATTTGGTTTCTTTTTCTAATATAATCAATGAGTTCCATTAAGATCAACCCCCTATAAGCTCTGATAGCTCCTTTTCACTCAACTCACTATTATTATATAACTTTTCAAGCAAATTTTCATCAAAATCTATTTCATAGTAGTCTGTTACAAATTCCTTGAAATCATCATATGTTTCACATATATATCCAAGCATCCAATTGCTTCCGTCATCATCAGACAATTTATTTTGATGAATTTTTCCGTCATACCAAATGAAAAATGTTGTTTCATCTATTTCCCGGTTGTCAAAAAGTGAAATATATTTTTCATCAACACCGTCATATATCTTTTGTATAACACCTCTGTCAAACTTTTCCTTAGCAAATTGACTCAAACTGCTTTCATGTGCAAATCCCTTTATTAAGATTACATCTTCCATAAAAATAACATATAGAGTATCGCCTGAGCCGTTATCAATAATATACTTTAGATAAGTTTCATTTTCTTCTTTATTAATTATTCGAAGATAATCCTCAGAAGGGTCAGTCAAGGCATTGTCAAGAAAATATAATGCCTCAAGTCCGGTTCGCATATTACCGCAATCCATATATTTCATTCCATACTCCTATTTTAAATCAGCTTTTTTATATCTTCCGGAAACATATCCTAAAATACAAATCTGAGCTATATTCCATTCATTTGCAAGATAGATTGCACATCTGACTTCATCACCTAAAGTATTTTTTGCAATAAACTCATATCTTCCCAGTTCTTCATTATTTGAAATTCTTTCAATATCTGCTACATATGTTTCCTTAAAAAACATATTAAATTCATTCCATACAATTAGTGCATCAGCTTCTGTAATTTCCACCTTTAGACAATATCCGATACTGACCTTGCACCTTTTCTTTATTCCGGTTTCATCAGCCTTAAATACTTTTGTACTGCCCTTATCAAATACCCAGTTCTTATCCTTCAGTGTAGCTACCTTTTCTGTCAATATATCCTTAAATTTGACGATATTATCCGAAAAGTATTTACAGGCATTTTCAAAAATCTCAAGGTTTTCCATTTTTATAGTCCCTTACATGGTATTTATTTTGTTTAGTCCGCATCCACATAAAGATGATATTTTTTGCAGTGTAAACATCTGAATAAGTATCCGCAAATAGATCCGTCCTTTACCAGATATTTTTCTACATCCGCAAATTCATCACGTTTATTGTACTCTTCAAAGACTTCTTCCGCAATTCCCATTTCTTTTAATTCATTTGTTCCTACTCTGCCCAGATATGCACAGTAATCATTACAACAGGAAAGCCAATATTCACCCTGCCAGCTTAAATACCCCGGTGTTCTATAAAAAAGTTCCTCATTCTTTTCTTTATCCTCTTCAAAATTCCATTCGGCATCCTGAACAAACTCGGCATCAAACTTTTTTGCGGCTTCTCCGTTTGAAATACATACAGGGCAAAGATAATCCACATCATCTACAGCATACGGACTTTTTGCATAGTAAACACTGCTTTCATTACCGCAACAAGGACATATCTTCGCTTCACCTTCTATAAATGAACCTGTCTCCAAAGGATTGGGGTGATATCTGAATTTCGGCAATAATTTTTTACGTTCTTGCCTTTGTAGTCTTTCCTTTTTATTTAGCGGCCTTGTTATTGCAAATCTGTCACCATGGCTCTCATTTAAGTCTTTTAACCCCAAAAACTTTTTAATCTGTTTTCTGTCTGTTTTATCATATATACTTTCATACAGTTTATATGCACTTTCCATCTTATAGAGAAGTTGATAGACATCAACCAGTACTTCAATGGCTTCTTTTTCAGTTCTTTCTTTCAGTCTGTCCGCAAATTCATATAATGCCGATACACTTGATTCGTTTTCATGCTGTTTTTCAAAGTTTTCTTTTAAGCTGATATATTCTTTTAAAAATTCGTTCATGTTTCATCCTTATACAATCAAAGCATCTCATATTGTTCTTTTACATACTCTATAAACTCATATATATCTTTAGAGACCTCTTCCATTTCAAATGATCCTAGTGCACCCAAATCATTTTTATATATGGTATCGTCAGAGTCCTTTTCTATAAAGAAAGCCATATCTCCGTCCTGTCCTATCATGAAAAATTTAGGCTCGTATTTTATAGTCCGAACTTTTTCCAATCATCAACTGATTCTATTATCGGTATCAGACTGTCAATTTCAAAATACTCTTTTTCGATAGGGTCGGCATAACCGTCAACAATCAATACTCCGGTGCATCTTATATGAGCATTATCATCTTTTATATCTATAATTTCAAGCTTATATGAAATCATAGGTTCCGATTCATAAATATAAAATGTATCTTCTCTTTCATCACATTCTTCTATTGTATTTACACTAAAACTTTCTCCTACAAGATCTTTTACACTGCTTTTGTTTGAATCTATACTGTTTATACAAATAGATGGAGCTGTTAATTCACCACGAAAGTCTCCATCTTTAAACCCTATATCTACAGACCACGCGCCGTTTTCTTTATCAAATATAAGGCAACTCTGTCTGTCACTTAAATCATCTTCAAAACTGTACTTTTCACCTATCTTAAGCATTCTATACCTCCAAAAAAGGACCGGCTTTGCCGGTCCTTAGTATGTTAACTTTATTTGATACCCTGATCCTTCTTTACCTCTTCCAGCTCTGCAAATACCACATCATTTATTACCTTGATATAGGTACCCTTCATGCCGGATGACCTGCTTTCTATTACTCCTGCACTTTCAAATTTTCTTAGTGCGTTTACTATCACCGATCTGGTGATCCCTACTCTGTCAGCTATCTTACTTGCTACAAGTACACCTTCGTTGCCGTTAAGCTCTTCAAAGATATGTATTATAGCTTCCAGTTCTGAAAAGCTTAATGTTGATATGGCGGATTTCACAATAGAAATCTTTCTGTTCTCCTCCGCATTCTCCTCATTTACACTTCTCATCATTTCAAGTCCTACCACTGTTGTACCATATTCGCTTAATATTATGTCATCTATATCAAAGCCCTTTTCCTCTTTGTAAATGAATACGGTACCCAGTCTTGAACCTGCGATATCAATAGGACTTATAATAGCCTGATATCTGTTTACATTTTCCTCGTCAAATCCAAGTGTTGCAAGATTAACATTTTCTTTGGTGGACAATATTGAGAGCAGTCTTTCATTCAGCATTTCATCTATAAATCCTCCGACTTTGTCGGCAATCAACTCTGTGATTTCAGATGTACCATTATGTGTTCCAACTCCTAATACCTTACCCTTTTTACTAATAACAAGACTGTTTGCCTCGAGTATTTCTGATAATACATCACATATATCATTAAATACCACTTTTTGTGAATTATTATTGTGTAATAACTTGTTAATCTTTCTAGTCTTATCCAATAATTGTACACTCATTCAAGAAAACCTCCCCTTAGAAAACAATGTATTTTCAATAAAGCTCACACTTAAATTTTAGCACAATTTGAATAAATGTACAACTTTTTTATGTGATAATTATTATTATTTGCTTATCTAATCCTATTAAAGGCAAATGATACATTATTTATATTTTTGAAAATATCAGAATAATATACATAAAATTATATATAATCTGATAACAAATAAAAAGAGGTAGAATTTTTGCTCTACCTCGTACAATTTATAATTCACTATATATTTCTTTGCCATGTACATATACAGCCTTTATATTGAGTGACTTGTCCATCAATACAAGATCCGCATACTTTCCATCCTCAATGCTTCCGACTTTATCAAATATTCCTATCTGCCTTGCCGGATTTATTGTAGCCGCGGCTATGGCGTCTTCAAGTCTGATATGCATATCCTGTACGGCTCTCTTCATGCATTCAAAAAGATTTGTAACTGAACCGGCTATAGTACCGTCTTCAAGTACAGCCTTTCTACCTGTAACAAAGACTTTTTGACCGCCCAGAGTGTACTCTCCGTCTTCAAGACCGCAGGCTCTCATGCTGTCACTGATAAGTATAACTCTCTCATTTCCAAACATTTTGAATGTAGCTCTGACCACTGCCGGATGAATATGTATTCCGTCACATATAAGCTCTACACATACTGTATTATTGTCAACAGCCGCACCTATAACTCCGGGAGCTCTATGTGTAAAAGGCGGCATTGCATTGTAAAGATGAGTAACATGAGATGCTCCCTCTTCAAAAGCTTTGCTTGCAGTGTCATAATCCGCCATTGTATGTGCAATAGACACTATTACCCTGTCCTTTACCTCTTTGATAAACTCCATCGCTCCTTCATTTTCAGGAGCGATATCTACAAGCTTTATGATATTGCCTGATAAATCGTTTAGTTCATCAAACAGCTTTGCATCACATTTCAAGATATACTTTGATGACTGAGCGCCCTTTTTTGCTTCACTTATAAAAGGTCCTTCCATATTTATTCCTACAAGTTTTGCTCCCTCTTCATTATCATAGGTGGCAGCCTTTCTCATAACTTCTCTAAGTTCATCCTTTGAGATTGTCATAGTTGCAGGACAAATACTTGTGATTCCCGACCTTGCCTCATACTTTGCTATATTCTTTATAGTGTCATCTTTTGCATCACAAAAATCATCACCCATACAGCCATGGAAATGTATATCTATAAGTCCGGGTATTGCGTAGAGCCCTGTAGCATCTATCTGTCTTTTTTCATGCTTTTTATCACTATCTGATGAAAATCCAAGATTTATAAATGATGACTCTACGAATTTTTCTCCTGAAATATTTATCTCTCTGTTTCTAAATACCTTATCAGGGTCAAATACAATAGCATTTTTTATAAGCATGATAAAGCCTCCGCATCACCTATCAGAATAAAATCATTATGTAATTGCAACACGGATGCAGGCACCTTCGGTGTGACAGAACCGAAGAACGCATCCTTTACTATCTGTGCTTTTCCCTTTCCGCTTACAAGCATAAGTACACGCTTTGCTCTCATAATACTGCCTATTCCCATAGTATATGCCTGCTTAGGCACATCATCAATACTTTCAAAAAATCTCTTATTTGCCTCTATTGTACTCTGTGTCAGATCTACTACATGAGTCTTATCTATGAATTCATCACATGGCTCATTAAATCCGATATGACCGTTGTTTCCAAGTCCTAAGAGCTGTAAGTCGATACCACCGAAGTTACTTATGATACTCTCATAGTCTTCTCCCGCTTTAATCGCATCAGGCTCCATACCGTCAGGCACATTTGTATTGGCCTTATCTATATTGATATGGTCAAAAAGATGTGAGTGCATGAAGTAGTAATAGCTCTGATCGTTGTCCTTTGTAAGTCCTCTGTACTCGTCAAGGTTTACAGTCTTAATCTTGCTAAAGTCAAGTCTGCCCATCTCATATCTTTTTACCAATTCTTCATAGGTTCCTATAGGTGTGGAACCTGTGGCAAGACCAAGTACGGCGTCAGGTTTTAATAAAACCTGTGCGCCTATAATGTCTGCCGCCATCTCACTCATCTCTTTATAATCTTTTGCTTTTAAAATTCGCATAATAGCCCCCTAATTCAGCTGTGATTTGAATACTTCTCTTGCCTTATCAAGTGCGTCCTTAATACCTGCAGGATTCTTTCCGCCTGCCTGTGCGATATTCGGTCTTCCGCCGCCGCCACCGCCTACAATTGCGGCAATGCCCTTTATAATATTTCCGGCATGTGTGCCCAAAGACAGTGCCTTATCGCCTGCCATGCAAAGTAAGTTGACCTTACCGTCCACATCCGATGCAAGAACTACCACTCCGCCGTCTACATCTTCTTTTAACTTGTCTCCGAGATTTCTAAGCTCGTTCATCTCAACACCGCTTACCTGCATTGCAATGAACTTAACTCCGCCGATCTCTTCAATACTTTCCTTACTGTCTCCAAGCGCTTCACTTGCAAGTTTGGCTTTAAGCTTCTCATTCTCGGACTTAAGAGCCTTCATCTCATCCAAAACGCTCTCTGTCTTTGATACAAGTTCGCTCTCGTTTGTCTTTAAAAGCTCGGCCACTTTTTGCATTCTACTTTCGATGTCCTGATAGAACTCGATAACGCCGTCACCTGTAAGAGCTTCTATTCTTCTTACACCTGCAGCAATACCGTTCTCTGAAAGTATCTTAAATAGCTTTATATCGGCCGTATTATGTACATGAGTACCTCCGCAAAGCTCCTTTGAGAAGTCTCCCATACTTACAACTCTTACATCACCCTGATACTTTTCACCGAAGAGTGCCATAGCACCGCTCTTTTTAGCCGACTCCACATCCATTACATCTGTAACAACAGGTAATGCTTTATTTATCTCTCTGTTTACAAGCGCCTCTACATTCTCAAGTTCCTCTTTTGAAAGACTCTTAAAATGTGTGAAGTCAAATCTGAGTCTTTCTGCATCCACATAGCTTCCGGCCTGCTCGACATGGTTTCCGAGCACTTCTCTTAATGCCTTATGTAAAAGGTGAGTTGCGGAATGATTTGCAGCGGTCTTTCTTCTGTTCTTTTTATCTACAACAGTTTCCACCGTGTCGTTAAGCTTAAACATTCCCTGACTTACATAGCCTACATGACCTATCTTGTTGCCGCCAAGTTTTATAACATCCACTACATTAAATACCGAGTCTGCTGTCTTTATAACACCGATATCGGCATTCTGACCGCCCATGGTAGCATAGAATGAAGTCTTATCAAGGAAAACAGTTCCGTGATCTCCCTCAGCAATAGCCTCCACTATCTCATCTTCCGTAGTCAGCGCGATAATCTTTCCGCTGTCTGTAAGACTGTTATAGCCTTCAAATACTGATTCAAGTTTAGGATCAAGTGACTGATATATTGTCACATCCGCACCCATATAGTTGGTAGCTTTTCTTGCGGCTCTTGCCTGCTTTCTCTGAGCCTCCATAGCTTTGTTAAAGCCGTCTTCATCTACACTGAAGCCTTTTTCTTCTATTATCTCCTTTGTAAGATCAAGAGGGAAACCGTATGTATCATACAATCTGAAGGCATCCTCACCTGATATTATCTTTTCTTTATTTTCTGCAAGCTTTTCTTCTATATCGGAGAGTATTGAAAGTCCCTGATCGATAGTCTTATTGAATTTATTCTCCTCTTCTGTAAGAACCTTCAAAATCATCTCTTTCTTTTCTTCAAGCTCAGGATAGCCGTCCTTAGAAAGTTCAATAACTGTATTTGCAAGATTTGCAAGGAATGTGTCCTTGATACCCAGCATTCTTCCATGTCTTGCAGCTCTTCTTAAAAGTCTTCTAAGTACATAACCTCTACCCTCATTACTCGGCATGATTCCGTCTGAAATCATGAAAGTACATGATCTGATATGGTCTGTGATAAGACGAAGTGAAACATCCTTGCCTGCATCTTCTTTATATGAAGTATTTGCAAGTTCAGCCACTCTGTCAAGAAGTGCCTTGATAGTATCCACTTCAAATATTGATTCCACATCCTGAAGTGCTACAGCAAGTCTTTCAAGTCCCATACCTGTATCTATATTCTTCTGGATAAGGTCCGTATAATGTCCCTTTCCGTCAGAGTTAAACTGTGAGAATACATTGTTCCAGATTTCCATATATCTGTCACAGTCACAGCCTACCGTACAGGTAGGTTTTCCACAGCCGTATTTTTCTCCTCTGTCATAATAAACTTCTGAACATGGTCCGCAAGGTCCTTCTCCGTGCTCCCAGAAGTTATCTTCTTTTCCGAACTTAAATATTCTCTCAGCCGGAATACCTATCTCTTTGTTCCAAATCTCAAACGCCTCATCATCATCCATATATACTGAAGGATAAAGTCTGTCGGCATCAAGACCTGCCACCTCTGTCAAAAACTCCCAAGTCCATGCAATAGCCTCATGCTTAAAGTAGTCTCCAAAAGAGAAATTACCAAGCATCTCAAAGAATGTACCATGTCTTGCAGTCTTTCCTACATTCTCAATATCTCCTGTACGAATACATTTCTGACATGTGCATACTCTTCTTCTCGGCGGTATCTCCTGACCTGTAAAGTACGGCTTAAGCGGTGCCATGCCTGAATTGATCAGTAATAGTGAATTGTCATTGTGAGGAACCAAAGAAAAGCTCTTCATAGCCAAATGGCCTTTGCTTTCAAAGAACTCCAAGAATTTTCTTCTTATCTGGTTTACTCCGTTTTCACTGTTTACACTTTTGTTACTCATATATCTGTTACTTTCCTTTTCTCATATCACTTACTTTTTTGCCCAATTTGATGCCTATTAGTGCTAATATTCCAAAAATAATAGCCTTAATTACACTTCCTACTAATGTTGATAAAAAAACAGCCATAATACACCTCTCTTATTCTTAGGCAATGCCCTATATTTTATAGACAAACTGTTTCTATAATATCACAATCATTGTTAAAACTCAATGTCCGTATTATAATAGTCCAGGACAGGTGCATGAGTAAATAAACTATAAGAAATCCCCTTTTCCTTTTTTATGGTATATTTAAGAAAAAGGGGATTTTATAATGAATGAGTTGTTAGAATAGCTTAAATATATTAAAGACATATTTTTTAAATATAGAATATACATCACTGTGATAGACTGATCATCCATGTGCGGCTCTTAAAAATAACAAGTGATACAACAAGTCTGAATATTTCTTCTGTAGTAAGTAATGTATATACACCTACAATTCCCCATTTAAACACATATGCTGCAAGCATACAAAGAGGAATACCTATACACCATGTTCCTATAATGTCAATAATCATTATAATTTTTGTGTTTCCTCCACTTCTTATAATACCTCCTCCAAGAATCATATTTTCAACCTTTACCGGAGCATATAAGGCAAATACAGTAAGAAGAATTTTTCCAAGTTCTTTTACATTATAATCCACCTGATAAAATCCTGTATAGATTCCTGCCGACAATATAAGAATTGATGATATAAAGACTGCGCCTATTAACCCCGCAATCATAATTTTCCCTGATTCCCTATATGCCTCCTCATACTCTTTCTTTCCAAGCCTCTTTCCGACCATAACACCTGCCGCAGCCGACAAACCGCTTAAAGCACCCATAACCAGTCCCTGAGTCGGAGCCGTAAGCATATATGCCGCGAGATTT
The DNA here is from genome assembly GCF_057250505.1 of Lachnoanaerobaculum sp. NCBI lineage: Bacteria > Bacillati > Bacillota > Clostridia > Lachnospirales > Lachnospiraceae > Lachnoanaerobaculum > Lachnoanaerobaculum sp. The sequence goes on from NZ_DBHIEQ010000036.1 coordinate 11,874, forward strand.
GCCGTATCAAGATGCCCATACACTCCGGTTTCCACATTCTGCCCCAAACTCCAGAGAAACTCACTTACAAGAATAGGTATAACCATTATAAAATAATCCGGTATGCTAATCCTTTTAAAATGTAATGACAATATCGGCTTATCCCCATCTTTTTTGATGTAAATAATAAATCCGATAAGAATAAATATAAGGTTAAATAGCTGAGAAACAAGGGTTGCTATTGCCGCACCTTTTATTCCCATAGGTAAAAATCCGGCTTTTCCAAATATAAGTATATAATTAAGTCCTGTATTTACAGCTACTGCTAATAAACTTGCAAAAAACGGTATGACAGCATGCTCCTTGCAGCGCAGCCATGTGGATAAAATGATACTGATTGCCATCGGAATATATGAAAATGCTACAATGCGAAAATATACAGCACCCGTATTTATAATACCTACATCCTTTGTATACAGTCCAAGAATATGTGTCGGAAAAACTCCCGAGGCAAACAAAAATAATGCAGATATTATCACTGCACAGACCATGCTTATATCAAAGCTGCTCCATGCTTCTTTCATATCCTTTGCTCCGATAAACTGTGCTATTAATATCCCTGCAACAGTGCCTACTGCACCGATTACCACAGAAAAAATCAAAGAAAAATTACCGCACAGTCCAACTGCCGATATATTTATTTCTCCCAGCTGACCGATCATTATCTGGTCAACAATTGAAAATGATGCCTGCAACATGCTCTGCAATGTAACAGGAACAGCTATTTTACATAATGATTTACTAAACTCTGACATTATAATTCCCTTGTACTTTCTCTTTTTATAAGTTTTACCGGGAGAACTATTCTTGTATCATATTCCTTCCCGTCACGCATATCTTCAATACATCTGATTGCAGCCTTTGCCCTTAAATATGCATCTTGATGAATTGTAGTCAATGCCGGAACGCTTTCCCTGCTTGCCATACTGTCATCCATCCCGATTATTTGCAAATCTTTAGGAATACGAACACCTCTCCCCTGTAAAAATTGCATAAAGTCAAGTGCATAATAATCGGATACTGCAAAAACTCCGGTAATATCAAGCTTTGAAAGTTCCAAAAACTTATCCTTATAAAATTGTACTCTCCCTTTCTTTATATTCGGTATTTGCCAAATTACAGTTTCTCCCGGAGAAAAGGCTTTGCAAAATCCGTCGATACGCTCCTTGTCCATACATATATAATTATCTGAAATACATAATGCTTTTTTATGTCCAAGCTTCTTAAAATATTCCCCTGCCTTATAACCTCCGTCATAATGATCAATCACAAGATTAACAAATTTTGAACATTTATCAAAATAGCCGTCATATACAACAAAAGATATCCTCATCTGATTTCGCAGTCTTTCATAATTCTCTTCACAAAATCCCATCAGAATCAGCCCGTCCATATTCCACATTGAAGCAAACACTATTACTTCATTGATATCTGTCGTTGTTTTTATCATAAGGAAATATCCTTTTTTATTTACCTCGTGAGAAAGTGCGTTTAATGACGACATTACAAATCCGTCTTCTAAAACTCTGCCCTCATATTTGGGATGATCATTCACTACCACTCCGATAATTCTTGAATTATTTCTTGCAAGCAAAATCCCTGCCATATTGGGAATATATCCGGTCTTTTCAAGTTCTTCTTGAACCCTTTTTACCGTTTCATCTGAAATCTTGCCGGTTTTACCATGAATCACATTTGAAACTGTCGCTGTACTAAGCCCCAGCGCATCTGCAACATCAACAATCCTAACTCTGCTCTGTGCCATACCATTCCTTCTTTTCCTTTTATTCTAAAAATGTTGTATCCCTTTAGGCTCCTGCTCATAGTAAATAGTAAAACAATTTGCCATTTACTAAAAGTCTTTTGCATGTGCATGGATTTGCAGAGGAATTTTGCAGCTTGTGAAACGCAAATCCGGTGCAACAACAGCAAATGCCGACCCTCTGCAAGTATAGAGGATAAATTTCCCTCTCGACAAATCCATTGTACAATAGGAATGTAGCTTTCACAACGGTTAAACGCATAACCCATCACAAAATTTATATCTAATTTTTGTGTTTTTTTGTTATATTAATAAGAATTATCTATTATATCAGAACAGAACGTTGCTAATAGATAATCATTTATCCATTTCACAACGCTCCATTTATAAATTTGCCTATCCTCTATTCAGGCTAATTGTTTTCATAACTTAATAAAAAATCTATTGTAGTTTCATCCAATAAATTATTATGTATACAAATCTGTTTTATAGATTTTAGAATTTTAAGAGAAAATCACTATAAAAGCGATGCCCGCCATGGAGCATCGCCTTATTAAAAGCTAATTACACTATTTAAAAAATCAGTTTTTTAGGGTCATAAAGTTCCCCGACTTTATTTTTCATAACGACTTTTCTTTCTGTGTGATAGGAAGGAATTGTTAAGTCTTCCCTATTATTTTCTCCATCCGCTTTTTTTCTTTCTAAAGGCTTTTTGGCATTACTGTCGGTGGCAAGCCTTGGTTGCATTGACATATCTCTATTTGCCATTCTAAAACCGCTCTGCTCTGCAAATGCTTTTTTTACAGCCTTTTTTATAGCATCTGATGATACTGTTGCGCCGCTTATACCGTCTACAGTATCGATTTCTGATGCCTTTTTGCCGACAAATCTTGGAAGCATATTCAGTGCATTTGCCCAAAATCCTCTGTTTGCCCCTGCATTGGTATCATTGTCCTCTACACTTACAACAGTTCCGGTCTTTTTGTTAATTGTAACTCTAAGAGCAGCATAGTATCCGAAACTTGTGATTTCTTCTTCAACCTCTTTTACCGTATTTGAATCATCACCGCTTCCCGAAGCTTCACCTACATCAAATGTAAATGATGTGGATACATATCCGTCAGTTTTATTATTATCTTCAAATACTAAAGTATACTTTCCTTTTTGAGTAGAATCGGTACTGTTGATTGTCAAAGTATTTGAAGACTCTTCAAATGAATAATCCGAACCTTCTTCAAGCTTTTTTCCTGACTCCTTGGTTCCAAAGTACAATTCCGATACCTTATAACCTGTATACGGAAGTTTACTCATATCAAATATAACTTTAGCTCCGTTTTCATCATCAAATCCGGTTTGTGAAGAAATTGAAGGCACGGCATTTGCTCCAAGCTTCTTTGGAATATATAACTCCAATCCGTCTATTTCAAATTTCTTATAATTGTTCAGCAGATACGTTATCTTATAAATTCTGCTTCCGGAAAGTATTTCAAAACGCTTATGAGCCAATCTTCCGCCTTTTTGCCTCATATTAACTGAAAATCCGAGGTCTCCGTTCGGCAAAATATTGTCAAGCTGTGACAAGCCGTAAATTCTTGCAATGTTACTGCTTGCACCCGCTTCAAATGTAACACCTAATACATTCTTATCAACTTTGATTTCATCAGGTAACCCCTCAATATGTATCTGATAATCTCCGTACTCGCTTTGATCTGTTAATGATACTTTGATATCTGAAGGATTATAAGCAATTTCACCTGCATTATCACTTGATTTCAGTTCTGAAATCGAAGAATCGGTATGAATAACCTTATATGTAGGCAATTCGTTTTGTGTAACCTCTCTCTTTACTCCTGTTATGGAGTCGGGAGCTGTCATACTTGTAACCGCCGGAATAAGTGCGCTGTGGTTTTCAGCTCCCACTGCGGCCAAAAGCTTAACCTTTGCATATAGTTCCGCATCAATTTGTACCGGAGTTTTAACTCCTCTGATCTTATAACTGTTTTTCTTCTTATCGCTATAAACAGCTGTAGCAAATTTGCCATAGTTTTTAGCTGTAGATGAACTTACATCAGTATATTTTCCGTCAAAACTCATACTTTGAACCATAACCGGTTCCTGTCCGATTTGCGGATCATTACTCTTAGACGGAGGTGTAATTCTTCCTCTCATCAATTCTCCGAAATAGAAATAAGAGTATGGAAAATCGGCAGTACCGTATAGATCACCTGTAAGTTTTTGATCATCCTCTACATAGTAATAAACTTTAGGCACATACGGATTTCTTACAAGCTTTGTTTTGCCGGTTACATCCTTTCCTTTTACCATAAAGGTCATATTTGTATTTGTAGGGTCATACTTTTTATAGTAGTAAGTGTGCTTATTTCCGTCCACTACCAAATTTAACACATCCATATTTGTTGCATCAGGAACGGCTTCCTTTGGAAGAGCGGCCTTTACGGCATTTTTAATGGCATTTGATGAAAGTGTGGCTCCTGTAACGGCATCCACAGTATCAACGCTGTCCTTTGTTTTTCCTACAAGTTTTTCAAACATTTCGACAGACATATCCCAATAATTTCTGTTATTGGCATTTCCCGGTTCTGTACCGTCGTCTTGAACTTTTATGATTTTTCCGGTTTTTTCATTATAAGTTACCAAAACCTTTGCCTTATAGAAGAAAGTCTCCATCTGAGCTTCTCCCCTTGCAGTCTTGATATCTCCGGTCTCACTTTCACCACCCTCATACTTAAACTTTAGTCCGATACTTCCGTTTCCAAACTGTGGACTATGATAGTCTGAAAGTGCAATATTTAAAATATTGTCACTCTTTGTAAGACTGTGACTTAGCTGTGTATCCTTTGCATCCAGTACTTTTACTGTGAAAGTGTCTTTGTCCCATTTATTTTCATATTTTTTCGGTATTGTTACATCAAGCATTAAATGTGCATTGCTGCTTTCAAATTCCTGTTTTGTAATACCGGTCTTCTTATAGATAAGCTCCTGTTTATCATACAATTCAACTGTAGCAGGTAATACTTGCTCAGGTTTTGCTGTTTCAACAAACTTAAATCCAATCCATACATAGCCGCCGCTTTCATGGAACGCTCTGTAGTTTTTAAAGTCTACTGTAAGTACGCTGTACTTCTTTCCTACTTTGCTCTCAAGCAGTGTTCCTTCATCATTGTATGCTTTTACACTGAATGTATCCTTGTTCCAGTTCTCATATTCTTTAGGTATCTCTACATTAAATATCTTCAGATATCCTTGTGCTTCTCTGAACTTATTAAAGTCTACATTCACTGTTGTAATCTTTTTCTCTCCTGCATAAATCTCAAGTTTTGCAGGTGCCTGCTTCTTAGGATCAGATACATTGACTGTAAATGTCTTTTCAACACTCACATTATCTATAGTCTTACTTATATGGATGGTCTTTTCTCCGATATCATCATTTGTAAAGACATATCCGTTGTCGGGATTTGATGTGAATCTTCCCGCCTTACATGCTTCCCAGCCTACAAATGCCTTGTTGTTTCCGTTCTTTGTAACGGCATTTATCTCAAGATCTCCTATTTCAAGACTGTCTCCCACATAGTAATTCTTCTTTATAAGTTTTGTCTCAAGGTTAAATGATGCTATATCAGACGTGTCTTTTGATACATCTATTATTACCGCATATATATCATATCCCCACTCGTCATATCCCGGATGCGGAATATCTTTCATATTGAAACGCCACTGTGAAAGATCTCTGTCATACTTTGCCTTACCGAGTTCTTCTTCTCCCGAGTAGATTGACATTTCTTTTATCTTACCCTTAGCTTCAACCGTATAACGGTATTCATCTTTATTTAGGGCAATATCCTTTGTCTCTCCGTTTTCATAAGATATCTTTATCTTATCCGGATATTTCTTTCCTAATTTCTTTCTTACCTGAATCTCACTTTGTATATCTATCAGTGAATCCGCATTCTTAAAATGCACATGTACAAACTCAAGAAGTGAAGGTAATGTACTTCCATGAAGAGGATCTGTAACTATTCCGTAGTCTGCAAACTCTGCAGGTGTAATCTCTTTTACCTCTCCACCCTTTAGATGAAGCTTTAATACTGTTTTTGAAAGATCCAAGGTTTGACCTGTTGCAACACTGTCAGGTCTTTTTGCAAACTCGATATACTCAATCTTTTGTTCCTTATGGTCTTTCTTAAACTTCTTTGATCTCTCAAGAGCATTGTCTACAGCACTTAAATGACCTCTTGCAGTTTCGGTTGCACCGCTGACCGCATCATAGACTTCGCCTCTTCCTTCATCCAGCTGCTTTTTAATACCTTTAGTATCTTCCAATCCCTTAAACTTCTCAAGAAGATAATCTCTCTTTCTTTCATAGCTTCCCGCTATTTTACCGTCATCCGTATATACTACCGAATCGACTTTTTCAATCTTTCCGTTCTTTATGGTAACCTTAACGACATTTGAACCTCTTTGAAGCTTATATCGGCTCCATGTGGCTGTTCCGTACCACTCTCCGTCTACATATTCACTTTGACTTGCAGCTGTTTCGACAAACTTAAATCCAATCCATACATAGCTGCCGCTTTCATGGAACGCTCTGTAGTTTTTAAAGTCCACTGTAAGTACACTGTATTTCTTTCCTACTTTACTCTCAAGCAGTGTTCCTTCATCATTGTATGCTTTTACACTGAATGTATCCTTGT
>NZ_DBHIEQ010000037.1:0-10516 GCF_057250505.1 Lachnoanaerobaculum sp.
CAATGAGCGTAGGTATTCATAATCGCCTTCATTAAGGGTTAAGGAAGTTGGTTTTTTCGGCATAATAAGCACCTCTCTTTTTAGAATAATCTTATTATACCATAAAATAATTATTTGTGCCGATTATTTAATTAATGATATATTAGTATGTAAATCCAAGTTTGACTGATGATTCTGCTTCATTGTAACCTCCATTTTATAATATATTAACCAAGTAAATTATTTTCACAAGCTTAATATTAGCGTACATGCGTCTTCCTTGTATATTGTACACTATTATACAATAACATTAAATAATTGCCTATAGCTTTAGTTCCGGATTCATTTTTACCATTATTGTAAGAACCTCAAAAAAATGGTATTATAAGCATTATTATCAACTTTTAACGATAGGAAGAAAAGATGACTGTTGACCAAAGTAAGATTAGAAATTTTTGTATTATTGCACATATAGACCATGGTAAGTCTACTCTTGCAGACAGGATTATAGAAAAGACCGGACTGTTGACCAGCAGGGAGATGCAGGCTCAGGTTCTTGACAATATGGACTTGGAGCGTGAGAGAGGCATCACTATAAAAAGTCAGGCGGTAAGGACTGTCTATAAGGCAAATGACGGAAATGAATATATATTCAATTTGATAGATACTCCGGGACATGTAGACTTTAACTATGAGGTATCAAGATCACTTGCGGCCTGTGACGGTGCAATACTGGTGGTGGATGCGGCACAGGGTATAGAGGCACAGACTCTTGCAAATGTATATATGGCACTTGACCATGACCTTGAGGTATTCCCCGTTATAAACAAGGTGGATTTGCCAAGTGCCGATCCGGATCTTGTCGCAAGTGAAATAGAAGATGTGATAGGAATAGAAGCACATGATGCTCCGAGAATCTCCGCAAAGATGGGACTTAATATAGAGGACGTACTTGAAGCGATAGTAGCCAAAATTCCTGCACCGAAAGGAGATATTAATGCGCCGCTTAAGGCACTTATATTTGACTCCATATACGACTCATACAAGGGAGTAATAGTCTTTGTGCGTATAAAAGAAGGCAGTGTAAAAAAAGGTGACGCCATAAAGATGATGGCAACCGGCGCTGTGGAAGAAGTTGTGGAAGTAGGATATTTCGGCGCGGGACAGTTTATCCCGTGTGATGAACTCTCTGCAGGAATGGTAGGCTATATCACCGCAAGTATCAAGAATGTAAAAGATACAAGGGTGGGTGATACTATTACACTTAACAACAATCCTTGTAAAGAGGCGCTTCCGGGATATAAAAAGGTTACTTCCATGGTGTACTGCGGACTCTATCCGGCAGACGGAGCGAAGTATAATGACCTAAGAGAGGCACTTGAAAAATTGCAGCTTAACGATGCCTCACTTTTCTTTGAACCTGAGACTTCACTGGCGTTGGGATTCGGATTCAGATGCGGATTCTTAGGGCTTTTGCACCTTGAAGTAATACAGGAAAGACTTGAAAGAGAATATAATCTTGACCTTGTGACCACAGCTCCGGGAGTTGTATACAAGGTATTTAAGACAAGCGGTGAAGTGATAGAACTTACCAATCCGTCAAACCTGCCCGACCCTTCAGAGATAGAGCATATGGAAGAACCTATAGTTTCCGCGGAGATAATGCTTACTAAGGAATTTGTAGGCTCTATTATGAATCTGTGTCAGGAGCGAAGAGGTATATATCTGGGAATGGAGTATATTGAGGAAAATCGTGCTATTTTAAGATATGATTTGCCGCTCAATGAAATAATATATGATTTCTTTGATGCATTAAAGTCAAGGTCAAGAGGTTATGCTTCACTTGACTACGACCTTAAGGGATATGTTCCTTCAAAGCTTGTAAAGCTTGATATATTGATAAATAAGGAAGAAGTGGATGCACTCTCATTTATCGTTCATGCCGACTCCGCTTATGAAAGAGGCAGAAAGATGTGTGAAAAGTTAAAAGAAGAGATACCTAGACACCTGTTTGAAATACCTATACAGGCGGCAGTCGGATCAAAGGTCATTGCAAGAGAAACTGTAAAGGCGATGAGAAAAGACGTACTTGCAAAGTGCTACGGAGGAGATATTACCAGAAAGAGAAAGCTGCTTGAAAAGCAAAAAGAGGGTAAGAAGAGAATGAGACAGATCGGTAATGTCGAAATCCCTCAAAAGGCATTTATGAGTGTACTGAAATTGGATGAGGATTAGATAATGTCTATGAAAAAGTTGGAATTATATGTACATATACCTTTTTGTGAAAAAAAATGCGGATACTGTGATTTTTTGTCGTTTGCAGCGGATGATGGTGAGAAAAGAGCCTATGTGGCACAGCTTACAGAGGAGATAAGAGTACAGGGAGAAAACTACAGAGATTATCTGGTAAGCTCCGTATTTATAGGCGGAGGTACTCCTACCACACTCAGCGGTATATGGATACTTGAGATAATGAATATCATACGTGAAAGTTTCATTGTAGCAACTGATGCGGAAATCACTATAGAATGTAACCCCGGCACATTGTCAAAGAGTAAGATAATGCATATCAAAAAGGCGGGTATAAACAGAATAAGCTTCGGTTTGCAAAGCAGCATTGAAAAAGAGCTGGAAGCGCTTGGCAGAATACATACTTATAAGGATTTTTTGCAAAGTTATCAGCTTGCAAGAGAGTTCGGATTTACAAATATCAATGTGGACCTTATGAGCGGACTGCCGTATCAGACTGTCGAAAGCTATAAGACTACCCTAAAGAGGGTTTGTGAGCTGAAACCTGAGCATATCAGTGCATATTCATTGATTGTAGAGCCTGAGACACCTTTCTTTGACAAGTACGGCAGTGAAGAGGGTAAAGCCTTGCTTCCTGATGAGAATGTGGATAGAGAAATGTATGCCGTAACAAAGGATATATTGAAAGAGCATGGATATGAGAGATATGAGATAAGCAACTACTCAAAGCCCGGCAGAGAGTGTAAGCACAATATAGGGTATTGGACCGGAGTATCATATCTGGGATTAGGAGTAGGCGCGTCGGGATATGTGATGAACAGGCGTTTCCATGTAGAGGGCGATTACAAAAAGTATATGAATATCAAGATGCAGCAGGACATTACACCGCTTTATTGCGACATAGAAGAGCTTGATAAAAAGGCAAATATGGAAGAATTCATGTTCCTCGGATTAAGACTGACAAAAGGCGTCTCAAGGCATGAATTCAATGAAAGGTTCGGTATAGATATGTTTGAGCTGTATGACAGACAGATAAAGAGAAATATTATGCTGAATCTTATGGAGTATAATTCACCTTATCTTAGACTGACAGATAAGGGGCTTGATTTAAGCAATATGGTTATGTCTGACTTTTTATTAGACTGAGGATAATTTTATGTTATATTTTATAAATGATTACAGTGAGGGTATGGCACCTGAGATTTTGGATGCGATGGCTTCAAGCAATATGTCAAAGCAGTCAGGCTATGGCGATGATGAGTTTTGTATATCCGCAAAGGAAAAGATAAAAAAAGAAATAGGCAAAGATGCCGAGATTTTCTTTGTAAGCGGAGGAACTCAGGCAAATAAGATAGTTATAGCAAGTGTTTTGAAAAACTTTGAAGGTGTGATAGCCGCCGACACGGGACATATCGCGGTACATGAAGCCGGAGCTATAGAAAATACAGGGCATAAAGTCTTTACTCTAAATTCAAATGACGGAAAGATTGATGCCGGAAGTATAAAAAGATTTTGTGAAAATTTTTATGCGGATGTCAACCACGAGCATATGGTGTATCCCGGCATGGTATATATTTCACAGCCGACAGAGTACGGAACACTGTATTCAAAGAAAGAGCTTGAAGAGATAAATAAAGTCTGCAAAGAGTATGAGCTTTTACTTTTTGCAGACGGTGCAAGGCTTGCCTATGCACTTGGAAGCAGCGAATGTGATACTTCACTTAAAAGTATTGCAGATCTTTGTGACGTATTCTATATAGGCGGTACAAAATGCGGCGCCCTGCTTGGAGAAGCTATAGTGTTTACAAACAAGGATATTTGTAAGCATTTCTTTACCAATATGAAGCTGTTTGGCGGAGTACTTGCAAAGTCAAGAGTAAAGGGTATACAGTTTGATGTACTGTTTAGTGACGGACTGTATGAAAGACTTGGAAAAACAGGTGTGGATGCCGCAATGAAGATAAAGAGTGCTCTTATAGAAAAAGGTTATGAACTCTACCTTGATTCTCCGACCAACCAGCAGTTTATTGTGGTAGACGATTTACAAAGAGAGAAACTTTCTGAAAATGTCGCATTCGGATTTATGGAGACACTTGAAAACGGAAAACATGTGATAAGACTTTGTACAAGCTGGGCTACAGCCGATGAAGATGTAAATAAGTTGATAGAAATATTATAAGTGTGAATGTATTTGTTAAGGAGGTATATGGAAGAGAAGAAAATATTTGTCACGAAGGCTACATTGCCTCCTAAGGAGGAATTCATTCAATATATAGATAAAATATGGGACAGTGCATGGCTTACAAATATGGGTGATGTCCACAACCGGCTTGAGAAGAGGCTTAGCGAGTTTATGGACGGAGTGGAAGTTGTACTTACGGTGAACGGACATCTGGCACTTGAGCTTGCATTGCAGTCTCTTAAAATAGACGGTGAAGTCATTACAACGCCTTTTACCTTTGCTTCCACCACACATGCCATAGTAAGGAACGGGTTGAAGCCGGTATTTTGTGATATAAAAGAAGACGATTTCACAATGGATCCTGAGAAGATAGAAAAGCTGATAACAAAAGATACAAAGGCAATACTTCCGGTACATGTATACGGTAATGTATGTGATGTGGAGGCTATAGAAAAGATAGCAAAAAAGCATAATCTGTATGTATTATATGATGCCGCACATACCTTCGGCGAAAGATATAAGGGTAAAAGCGTTGCGGATTTTGGAGATATGAGCATATTTAGTTTTCATGCTACCAAGGTCTTCAATACCATAGAAGGCGGTGCCATTACACTTAGAGACAAAAAAAGAAGAGAGGCACTTGATTTTTTAAAGAACTTCGGTATTGCGGACAAGGAAAATGTTCCTTATGTGGGCAGCAATGCAAAGATGAACGAGTTCGCGGCGGCTATGGGACTTTGCAATATGAACCATCTGAGCGAGTACATAGCAAAAAGAAAGAAAATATGTGAGAGATATATAGAAAGACTCTCAGATATTAAGGCTGTCAGACTCAATAAATATGGCAGTGATACGGAGTATAACTACGCCTACTTTCCGATAGTGGTGGAAGAAAGAGATAAGCTTTATGATGCACTTGCAAAGGAGAATATCTTTGCAAGAAAATATTTCTATCCTTGTACCAATGCATATGAGTGCTACAGCGGCAGATTTGATGAGAAGCTTACGCCTGTTGCACTTGATATTTCAAAGAAAGTCTTGACCTTGCCTATATATCCTGATTTGGAGCTTGACAGTGTTGACAGAATATGTGACATAATTCGGAGAAGTTTATGAAAGCTGACAATTTGAGAATTTTAAGTGAAAACGGTTTTTTGGTTCCCAAATTTCAAGTGGTAAATCCAAATGAAGATATAGATTTTTCACACTTTGAAGCGGAGCTTTTTGCCGTACGCTCAAATGATGCACATGAGGACGGCGGAAAGTTTTCATATGCCGGGCAATTCCTGACAGTACTGAATGTGACAAAAGAGGATGTGAAAAAGGCCGTTTTTGCGGTAGCGAACAGCTATAAGATAAGATACTATGAAAAGAGCCTCGGGATAAAGAGTGAGAATAACAGCACCTCTGTAATAATACAGGAGATGGTAAAGGCAAGTTATTCGGGGGTTATATTTACCTCCAATCCTAAAGGTATTCTAAATGATATTGTAATAGTGGTCGGCAAGGGACTTGGTGAAAATGTGGTCGGCGATAAAGAGGAGACTGTTACCTATCATTGCTACAGAGAAGGAGCAAGCTATAAAGAAGGAAATGATATTTTATTTCCGGAGCATTTTGTAAAAGAACTTGAAAAGCTTGGAAAGAGAATAGAAAAATTTTTTAATAAACCTATGGATATAGAATTTGCCATAGAGGATGAAAAGATATATATTTTGCAGGCAAGACAGATTACAAGTCTTGATTTTGACTTGCCGGTTCGTATACTTGACAACAGCAATATCGCAGAAAGTTATCCCGGAGTTTGCAAAAAGCTTACAAGAAGTTTTGCAAAAGAGGTGTATACAAAGATTTTTACAAGACTGGGAAACAGGGCGCTTGGAAAGTCTGTAAAATATTATGAAGATTTGTTTCCACATATGGTATGTGATTTCGGCGGAAGGATGTACTATGAAATCAGCAGCTGGTACGATATACTGAGATTGTTGCCCTTATCATCTAAGATAATTCCTGTATGGCAGAAAATGCTGGGTGTGGAGAGCGAAAAAATTACATTTTCAAAAGAAAAGCCGAATATATATATAAAGTCAAGACTTCTTTTTTCGTTTTTGTATCTAATGGTAGTCTCACAGAGAAAGATGAGAGACCTTTCTACTTTTTTCAAAAAGGAATTCCGGTATTTTGATAAGAAAATTGAAAAAGAGGACGACCCGAAGAAGTTGTATTTTCTTTTTAAAGAGATGGAAGAAATATTCTTTAAGGAGTGGGATTTGACACTTATAAATGATATGGTGTCCTTTTTGAGTACTTACTTTGCAGGAGATAAAGTAAAGAAATCACTCTCGCTTGAGAGCAAAAAACCGGCAGAGGCGCTGAATGATTTGATTTACACATATAAAAGATTCGGAAAAGAGTCACCTAAGTACATTGAGAAGAAAAAAAGATATATAAAATATTACGGCGATAGAACTGTAGGAGAGTTAAAACTTGAGACAAGAACATTTTCCACAAATCCCGAAAGCCTTGACAAGCTTGTAGAAGAAAGAAAAAATCTTCCTCTAAAGAGAACACAGGGAAAGTACATATACAAAAGAAAATCTCTTGCAAGGCTTTCAACCAATAACCGTGAGATTTCAAGGCTTAACAGAAGCAGGCTTTTCGGGCTTATGAGAAAGCTGATTGATAAGATAGCTCTAAAGACTGTAGGGGACGATATTTATCATCTCTCGCTTGAGCAGATAAGAGATATGATTTTTCACGGCAAAGACTTCAGTGATGAAATCAATGAGGAAAAAAATATGCTGCTTGTCTATGAGAATATCCCTACGATAAGGAGAGTGGAGCTTTTAGGAAGTCCCGATATAGACTTTTGTAATGTACAGGCAATAGAAGAAGACGGTGATGAAAGGAAAGACTTTCTTATCGGCAGAGGAGTATCAAGCGGCAGAGTAAGCGGTGAGATTATAAAAATTACAGATATGAGAAAGGTCTTGCTAAAAGATGTAAAGGATAAGATAATAGCCACATATTCTACCGACCCGGGGTGGTTTCTTTTGCTGGATGTGGCAAAGGGAATCTTGGCGGAGAGAGGTTCACTGCTTTCACATACCGCAATAGTGGCAAGGGAGTTAAAAAAGCCTGCCGTAGTGGGTATAAAGGGTTTGATGAATCAGGTGGAAAGCGGTGATATTGTAGATATAGACGGCAACAGAGGGTATTGTAAAATAATAAAGAGGTCATAATGAGTGAGTATAGTATCAATATAGTAAAGAAAAATGTGGATAAGGAGCTGTTTTTAAGGCTGCCTTCAAAGCTTTACGATGAAAAACATATTGTACAGAATAAAACCTTTGAAAAAGAGGTTTTGGAAAACACAAGTGTACTTTGCAAATGTGTAAAAAATTTTGCACTTATAGTAAAGAATAAAAATGATGAGCCTGTGGGACGCTGCGTAGTTTCATTATATGAGGATGATACCGCATATATCGGATTTTTTGAATGTATAAAGGATATTGAGGTATCAAAGCTTTTATTGTCTGAATGTGAAAGAATTGCAAAGGAGGCCGGTAAAAAAAGACTTTTAGGTCCGATTGATATATCTTTTTGGATCAGGTACAGATTTGCGCTTACAGATGAATTATCATATACAGGAGAACCTGCAAACAAAGCTTATTACAGCGAGTTTTGGGAAGAGAGCGGCTTTAAGTTGTCAAAAGAATATTATTCATATTTTTTTGATACTCCGGATGACAGTTTCGACAGTGAAAAGGCGAAAAACAGACTTGGATACTTTAAAGATAAAGGTTATGTATTTATTCACCCTAATCTCCAAAACTTGGAGAAATATTTAAGGGAGATATATCCGGTTTTGACAGAAGGCTACAAAAACTTTGCAGGCTTTAAAATGATAAGTGAAGAGGATTTTATAAAACTCTATTCGCCATTAAGTATGATACTTGACCACGATATGGTATTTTTGGCGTATAAGGAAAATGAACTTAAGGGATTTTTGATTTGTCTTCAGGACTACGGAAATTTACTCTATAAGCCAAAGACACCTGCCGTTTTACTTAATATTATGAATATTAAGGCAAATGCAAAAAGATATGTACTTTTGTATATGGGCGTAGATGCTAAATGCCTTGGACTCGGATCCGCGCTCTCACAGCTTGTAGTGGATATGTTAAAGGCAAAAGATGCTTGCGCGGTGTCTGCACTGATAGATAGCGGCAAGGCGACAGGAGGATATTTTAAAGAGAAGATAAAAGAAAAAAGAAAGTATGTTTTATTGGAGAAGACAATTGGAGATTGACATGAAGAATAAGACATTTTTAAAGAGTATCTACTGCGCGATAAAGGGACTGATATTTGCAATAAGGACTGAAAAAAATTATAAATACTACCTTGTTATTGATGTTTTATTCTTTGTATTGGACTTGTTTGTATTAAAAGCGGATAAGAGTATATGGCTCGGGTATATAATCACTTCGGCAGGTGTGTATGCATTTGAATGTATAAATACATCAATAGAGCATATAGCGGATTTTATTTCAAAAGAGATACACCCTGAAATAAAGGTGATAAAGGATATGGCGGCGGCAGGTGTGCTTTGCTTCGGTATCGCCTTTTTCCTGGTACAGATAGTTGCAGGTGTTGACTTTAGCGGAGTGAGACTATGATTGCCTCACTCTATATCAGTATGATGCCTGTGATATTTGGCGGCATCTTCAATATGCTCTTTGTAAAGATAAAAAAGCTTTCTTTTCTAAGGATTTCGATAGATTGTAAGATGAGCCTTGGCGGTAAACGAATATTCGGAGACAGTAAGACCTTGCTCGGATTTTTGGGTATGATGCTTGGAACTTCAATATTTTCTATAATATGGGGCCTTGTTTTAAAGATTTCAAACTTGGAAAGCTTTAATCTTATCTACAAATATCATTACAATACACTTATCTTTAATATGCTTATAGGTATGTTATTCGGTTTTGCATATATGATATTTGAATTGCCCAACAGCTTTATAAAGAGAAGATTTGATATTGATGCAAGTCATAGAGGAAGATTTCCGGTTAATATATTTGTATTTATCTATGACCAGACGGATTCAATGCTCGGTGTGATATCGGTACTTGCAGTACTTGGCAGGCTTACCTTGCCTGAATATATTTTTGCAATTTTTCTCGGAGGTATTACACATATAGTTGTCAATCTGGTCTTAATAATGTTTGGAGTAAGAAGGTATTTATAAGATGAAGAAGCTGTTTTTAGGGGTGTATCACCCAAGTGTTATACTGACATATATCGGAGCGGTGATATCCATATTCGGAATATTTTGTGTCAATGATTTGTATCTTGCCACCATATTGTTGATGGTTGCAGGGCTTTGTGACGCCTTTGACGGAATGTTTGCAAGAATGTATAAGAGGACGAAGCTGCAGGAAGATTTCGGAGTGCAGATAGATTCACTGGCAGACCTTATCTCATTCGGAGTATTTCCGGCAAAGATATACAGAGCGTTTTTTTCCGATTGTATTTATGTTTCCACCGTTTTATTAAGCTTTTATATCTTGGCTGTAATAATAAGATTGGCATATTTTAATTGTACTGCAGATGAAGATAAAGAACATTTTACAGGGCTGGCGGTTACATACTCGGCATTTTTTATATCACTCTATGTGGTGGTTTGTAAGTATATAAAAGTACTTTCGGTAATACCTATAGAGTATCTGTATGTGCTGCTTATACTCGGATTTTTGTGGAATAAGAAGATAAAAAAGCCGAATATTTATGTAAGAATAGGATTTTTGGTACTTGCAATTGTATTTATAGTATTACTTTTATAGGTGATTATGAAGATAAAAGACAGGAAAACGGGAAAGATAATAAAAGAAGAGGAAGACTCTGCAAGTATAATCAAGTTTTTATATCACAGCTTGGTAGGCAGAATAGTCCTGAAATTTATATTTTCAAGAATTTATTTTTCAAAGCTGCTTTCAATATACTATAAAAGCACTCTGTCAAAGAAAAAGATAAAAGACTTTGTAAAAAAATATGATATGGATAAAGGCCTTTTAAATAAAGATTTTAAAAGCTTTGACGATT
>NZ_DBHIEQ010000037.1:10526-17486 GCF_057250505.1 Lachnoanaerobaculum sp.
ACGGATTCTTTAAAAAGAAAGGAGGTGTTGTTGCAGACAGTGAAGGCTTTGTGGCAACTGCAAGCGGAAAGATAAGAGTATTTAAGATAGGAGAGGATAAGGGGCTTTACCTCGGGGATAAAAAACTCAGGATAATGATAAAGGGAAATGTTTATAACATTGACAAATTGTTGAAAGAGCCTCTGCCTGAATGGGCAAAAGGTGGATATCTTCTACTTTACAGACTCAGTCTTTGCGATTATCACAGGTATATTTATCCTGTAAACGGTGTCTTTGTAAGAAGAAGAAGTATCGCAGGCAGGCTTGAAAGTGTGAGAAGAGATGCGGCATATTGGAGGGCATTTGCAGAAAATAAAAGAGAAGTTGAGTACTGGCATACAGCATTCGGTGATATAATACATATGGAGATAGGGGCGATGCTTGTCGGACATATCCATAACCATAGAAAAAGAAGTTTCAAAAAAGGCACTGAAAAGGGATACTTTTCATATGGAGGTTCAAGCATTGTTGAGATTGTAGGTAAGGGTATAGAGATAGACGGTGATATTTTAAAAAACAGTGAAAGAGGTTTTGAAACGAAAATAAAAATAGGGGAGAGAATAGGCTATGGAAGTAATAAAGCGACTTAGGATTTATTTTAAAGAGATGTATCCGATAATACCCAGGCTTTGTCTTGGATATATTGTATTTCTTGAAATATACTTTATGGTGCTTTTAAACCACGGAGTAAGCGGAAGGCGGCTGCTTGAGTTTAGCAAGATAGAAGGGCAGCCCGATTTTATATCATATTTTAAGCAACATGATGTTTGCGGTATTCTTATCGGCGGTTTTTCGGGTTTCAGCTTTTTACTCTGGCTAAGAATTTCGGATGGTTTTAAGGACTATGAACTGGATTGCAGACTGTTTGCTACAAGGCCGCTGCCGTCGGGAAGAGTACATAAAAAAGACTTGAGGATTTTTGCCGCTGTATTGATAGGTGTAACTCTACTTATAAATATTTTGTTTATGAGAAACTTTATCTTCTGTCTGATACTCTATACCTACGGAAGTCTTATGGCGGTGTGGTTTTTCCAAAAGCATAAGATAGCCAAGTCGTTGCCTCTTGCTTTGGTAACACATAATCCTGTACAGATAATACTGAATATCTATGTTATTTCATATGCTATAATGAAGTATAAGCTGCCTGTATTTGATATTACAAACCTGATGGCTGTAATGACTTTGTACTTCCCGGCGCTTATCTGGGAAATTTCAAGAAAAATCAGAGCGCCGAAGGAAGAAACGGAGTATGTTACATACTCCAAGCTTTTCGGTTATAAGAAATGTATTGATTTTGTATTTGTATTGACTTGGCTTGATATATTTACAAATATTGTATTGGTTTGGAATCTGAATAAGATTTCGGTAGCGGCATTACTTATCAATACACTGTGGTGTTCCGTGAAGTTTATTGAGTACAAGAAGGACCCTACAAAGTATAGGATTGTAGACAAAGTGGAGAGGTATACATATATACAGGAATGTATGATGATTGCAACTATTGTAATCTATTTGATATTTGGAAAAATTTAGAAAGAGGTAATTATGAAGTACGATTTTTTGATTGTAGGAGCCGGACTTTTCGGAGCGGTATTTGCATATGAGGCAAAAAAGAGAGGCAAGAGTGTATTGGTAATTGATAAAAGAGACCATATCGCGGGAAATATATATACTGAAAATGTGGACGGAATAAATGTTCATAAATACGGAGCACATATTTTCCACACCTCAAATAAAGCGGTATGGGATTATATAAACAATTTTGCGGATTTTAATAATTATATCAACTCACCTGTAGCAATATATAAGGATGAGCTTTATAATCTGCCTTTCAATATGAATACTTTCAGTAAGCTTTGGAATATAAAGACTCCTAAGGAAGCAAAGGAAAAGATTGAGGAGCAGAGAAAGGCTTCAGGCATAGATAATCCTAAAAACTTGGAAGAACAGGCTATATCTTTGGTAGGAAAAGATGTATATGAAAAGCTTATAAAAGGATATACCGAAAAGCAGTGGGGCAGAGACGCAAAGGAGCTTCCGGCATTTATTATAAAGAGACTTCCGCTGAGGTTTACCTTTGATAACAACTACTTCAATGACAGATATCAGGGAATACCTATAGGCGGATATACAGGTATTATAGAAAAGCTGCTTGTCGGCATTGAGGTAAGAACAAATACGGAGTACAAAGACTTTATAAAGGAAAATCCCGATATAGCGGAAAGAACGGTATATACCGGAATGATTGACGAGTTCTTTGACTACAAGCTTGGAGTACTTGAATACAGGAGAGTGTACTTTGAGGATGAGAGACTTGATACCGACAACTATCAGGGAAATGCGGTGGTAAACTATACGCAGAGGGAAGTACCTTTTACCAGAATTATAGAGCATAAGCATTTTGAGTACGGCAAGCAGGACTTTACTATCATTTCAAAGGAGTATCCTACGGAATGGCAAAAGAGTGAGGAACCGTATTACCCTATCAACAATGAAAAGAACAATGCTCTCTATGAAAGCTATGTTAAGCTTTCAAAAACCCGCCCTGAGATAATCTTCGGCGGAAGACTTGGCGCCTATAAGTACTATGATATGGACAAGGTAGTGGAAGCGGCACTTGAGTGTGTGGAGAAGAATTTGTAAAATATGAAAAATGGTCAAAGAAAACATCCTTTGTTACTTGGTGTACTGTATGGAACGGCAATATATGGTTCAATAGCTTTAGCTATATTGTGTATTACAGGGGTTATTGTTGCAGCGGCATTAATTATTCCTATGTTTATCCTGCTTGTATTTGTTTTGATATCACAAATGCGAAATATTTCATCTGCTAAAAAGAATGAAGATGTAGATTATTGTCTGAAAACATATTTTGTATATAAATATATAATGATGCCGGTTGAATTAATCTGTGCAGGAATATTAGGTGCTGTTATTTTTGGAATAATCAAAATAATAAATCATTGGCCGGAAGATAGGCTTGTATCTACTTTCCTTGTGTTTTTTATTATTCTTATAGCTGCTTATGTTATTACTTTTATTATTGCGATAATACCATGTTCGTTGATAATGTTTACCTTAACAGAGTTGCCGTGTCTTATATCAATTGATTGCGTCTTAGGTGCTACACAAAAAAAATACGGTATGTCCTCTGTAAGAAGAGTAATACATTTTTTATTGCAGATGATACCTGTGTTGGATATTATAGACGGATTGTATATAAGTATAAAGTATTGGAATAGAGGCAGGGGGTTGGCTGTTGTAACATTTGCCTTTACCCTTATCGTAACAGCATTAGTATTGTCGATTTATTTGGCAATTAGGTTTATATAAAAAAGTCAGGGAGTATAAAATACTCTCTGATTTTTTATTAAGAATAATAAATCCTATAAAAATCCAACCACATTGGATTTTTTGCTCTATTATCAATGCAGAAGCCTTGGTATAGTATAGGCATAAAGCAAAGAACTTACAAAGGAGGTGATTAAGTGTGGAGAACACAAATAAGATTGGTGGAATGATAAAGCGTTTTATCAAAAACAGAAACAGAACGGAAAAACAGATTGCAAGCGAACTTGGAATAAAAAATACAACATTTTCAGCACAGCTAAGTCGCGATACTGTCAGTGCAGAGACTCTTTTTCGATTATCTGTATTACTTGATATAGATTTGAACTGGATGAAATATGCGCTTGGGTATCACGGTCAAGTGGGGTTTCTTGAAAGAGAGCAGATACCCAGAATGCAGGAAGAGTTCAGAGAAAATGAGCGAAAATTTGTTTTATACAGGATGGATGATTTGATAAATGCGAATCCGGGTAGCACAGCGGATGTAAGGAGAGAGCTTCTTAAGGAATTTCATGGTAATATGTTTTACCTTTTGGATGTACTAGTTCCGGATGAATTTGAACTTTTTTTGGTGGTAGAGAGAGGTAAGACAAAATACTATGTTGATACCAAAGAGGCACTGCCAAAAGGGATGCTTTCTTTTACAAATATGCGGCGTAAACCGATTGCATGCTTGAAGGATGGAAATAATGCATTGAATATTGTTATTGAAGACAGAAAGGATGAGATATGTATATAATATTTTGTAACATTGCGTATTTGAGATACTATGACGGTCGTATTGCCGGAGAGATAAATCCGACAACAGGATGCAGATGGGTTCAGGAAAATGAAGATGCGCATGAAAAGTGGAATTTCTTAAATATGGACGGAAAGTGCTACGGCTTTGTCAAAGCGATAGGCGAGGAATTTCATATAGAAAAATTTGACGAGAAGTACAGGCATTTTGATGAAACCAATAATGTTTTAGTGATTTGGTGTGCCGCACATCCACAAAGAGGTACCGTAATTGTGGGATGGTATGAGAATGCAATCGCCAACAGATTTTTAAAAGAATTACGATGTACACCTGCAAGCGGTATTGAAAGATATTACTGGTTTGAATGCAGTGCGGAGGATGCATATCTTTTGCCTGAAGATGAGAGAACTTTTACTATAGGAAGGGCGGCAAAAGACGGAATAGGAAAGGGATTCGGACAGTCAAATATATGGTTTGCGGAATCTGCATATGCCAAAGAGAATGTTATTCCGAAAGTATTGGAATTTATCAATTCACATAAAGAAGACAGAATCAACACATTGACAAATGCATTCCTTGATACAGGTGATAAAACACCTCTGACAAAAGAGGAAGAGGAATATGCAAACGAATTAACAGATGATCAAAATCTTGAATATCTGCCTTTCGGATACAGAATATATGCAAACAATCCGACTGCCGATAATGCATATGCTGTCGCTGTAGCATTAAATAACTGCTATCAATACTCTATGGCAATACCTTGGTTTGAAAAGACCGTTGAACTGGATCCCGATGACATTTATGCAAGAGGAAAATTGGCATACATATATCAGCAACTTGAGATGTATGATAAATCTACGGAAACAGTCAAAGATTTGCTTGATAGAATATCGGATGAAGAAGCCGACTTAAGAGACGAGTTATATTGTATATTGGCCGACAATTACTATTTTGACGGTAAGGTTGAAGAAGCAATCACATGGCTTGAACTTGTTCTACAAGAGAGTAAGAATGAAGATTTGATCTCTTATACAACGGATATGCTCAAAAAGTGGAAAAAACATTTAGAGTAATTCTAAATAAAAAAAGTAGTTTAATGATAGCTATAAGAGTAGTGTAGCATGACTTTAAATGAGTCACGCTACACTATGTTTTTATATTCAATTTCAATTATTTTTAGGAACAATTCCTTCTCTTATCATTCCATGCTCAATGACATTTTCGTTATCATCATAAACAAAGTAAAGATAATCAGATAAACCTGAGGTTAATCTGTAATAATCAGTATTTGAAATTTTTTTTTCTTGGTTCGCCAAGATAACCCTCTACACAAGATTTACTTAGAACTCCATTTTGATCCGGTATTAATCCTACATTGTATGGGATAAAATCCAGATATGAGATTTTCTCAAGTGGACGAACTGAAATTTTTGTAACCGTTAATAAATTATCTTCCGGTTTTTCCTTTTCAAGCCTAAATGTTATAATGCTATTATCTGTAAAATATGTATAGTTATTTCCATCTTTTTCAGCAGGTTCTTTATATCGCTTAATGAGCATGTCCTCTTTAGCACCAAGGACTACACCATTAGTGTGTATTTTATTGGCAAATACGGCATTATCATAATCTAATAAAATACAATAACGGTTTTTATCTCCTTTAGCATTTGATATATCACCTAAGTGCTTTGTAAAGTTTTCTCTTGTAAGTTCTAGAGTAAGTGGTTTTGAAACAAGAAATTCTGTAGGTACAGAAATCTCATAATTTACATATGATATTGAATCATTTGCTATTATTAAAAGCAAAGCATTATTGTCAAGCCTCGGAAATATATACGGTGAAGAATACAAAGGATTTTCATCTAGACCGGGTGGGGTTATAGTAGTATCATAAAGTATGGATGTGATTGCAGCGTTATAAATTTCATCATATTTGATTGTGATAGTCGACGAGTCATTACTTAACTCCACATCACTAAGTTGTATATATTTGGCTATTTCTGGGAGTTTGCTAATGATATTTTTTAAACTGTCCTTATCAGTATGTTCATTAATAGTCAATTCATTTAAATTTTCATACGGAAAATAAATACTTTCTGATAAGGAAAGTTCATCATCTACTGAAGCTTGAGTCAGATCACTCTCTGACGAAGCAGTAGTTTTTTCTTCTTTGGAATGCTCTTGTGTTGAGATGGATTCACTTTCCTGTGCAGCAGATAAGGTTTGGTTCTCTTTGGATGCTCGGCATCCTGAAAGTGAGGACATTAAAAATGATAATAAGAATAAGGTAAATAGCTTCTTTTTCATTATAAATTCTCCTAAAAATATATTTGAAGTTTACTCACTTAAATGCTATCATTAAACATATAGCTTGTAAATATAGAGAAAAAACTTCAAATTCAAGCCTTCAATTCAAGTATCAGTTTAGAAGGTTTACAGTGTTAAAATCATTTGTTCACATAGGTATCACATTATTGATAATAGTAGTAAAAGACACTAAATAACTACAAGGGGCTGTCGGGAAATAAACATTTCTACTTACCGCAGAACTAAATAAAAATATCCTGACAAATACAAGGCGTTTTGCTTTGTGACTTTGTCAGGATATTTTATTTTTCTATAATGCTGTCTATTTTTGGGCATAAAATCCCCTTGGCATAAATTTTGCTTTTGCATTTTTTCTTATGCTGTTTTCTCCTGTATTTTCCCTTCAAATTTCTTTAGTTTTGCATGGAGAAAACGATGATATTTATTTACATTTCTTCCTATTGCAAAACCTTTCCGTTAACAAATGCAATGCCTTCTCCGTCAGCAATAGCCATAAGGTTTTT
>NZ_DBHIEQ010000038.1:0-9352 GCF_057250505.1 Lachnoanaerobaculum sp.
AGTTGATGGTTACTAATAGGTCGAGGGTTTAACCAAAAGATAGGAAAAAATTTATGATATAATATTTATATAATCGGAAGCACCGTCAAATCCGCAAGCGAATTTGAGGTGTACTTTCTCACTAAAGCTCAAACAAAGTTTTCGCTAAGTGAGAAAAGCATTTGGTAGGCAGTTTTGAAGGCACATATTTTTCTTAGTGAGTACGAGTGTAGCGAAGTACGAACTTAGAAAAATAGCGCACTTGAACTTACAGAGTAAGTTCATAGTATTTCCTTTACAAATGATTGGTACATTGGTATAATAAGCGTATGCGCGAGTGGCTCAGTTGGTGGAGTACGACCTTGCCAAGGTCGGGGTCGCGGGTTCGAGTCCCGTCTCGCGCTCTTTTTTATTTTAGCAGAAGCTTGTATAATCAAGGCTTCTGCTTTTTCTATTATATATGTGTTGTGAAGACACTTGAAGACACTATATCAAAGCGCTTCTTTTAATAGGTTATAGGTTTCTTCTTTTGTTAGTGAATTATGAATATACCCCATAGTTGTAAGTAAGGAAGAATGCCCAAGTTGTTCTCTAATGCACTCTAAAGGGACATTTTTTGAGGCTAAGGTACTGGCATAAGTTCTACGCATTTTATGTGTTGATTTAACTTTCAATCCATTGTCATTAGCATATTTTTCAAGAACATAGCTAATCTGTCTTGAGGTAATCCTATTACAATTTCTAGTGAAAATATAATCAGATTCACTACTAATCAATGCCAAAAGTTTTTGTACTTTAGGTACAATAAATACAAAGCGGTCTGTATGTGTTTTTGTATGTTCGACTACGCTGTATATACCTGTTTCCTGATCTCTTACTTCTTCCCTGACAACATGCAATTCATTATCTGAAATATCTTCCCATTTTAAGGCTACAAGTTCACCTACGCGTAAACCAAGATAAAGATTAACTTTAACAGCAAGATAAGATAAATCTTCAGTTTCTTGATATTTGATATCAAGGAATTGTTCCAAAGCCATTTTTTCTTCTGTATTAAAAGTAAGTTCATTGGCAGGTTTTCGAGAAATTTGCTTAAATTTAACAAGTATTTTTACATTTTCCAGAGGATTATAATCTATATACTTATTTCTATAAGCGTAATTAAATACACCTTTTATAATGGTGTTTACATTAACCCATTCTTTGCGACTTAACTGATATTCTTTTACAATTCGATTAAATTCTTTCTCCAAAATCATTTCACCTAAATCCTTTATTGGAAGATAATTTATATTGGATGTTTTTAGATACTTTAAATATCTTTGTTTATATCTGGTGATTGTATTAGCACTTGAGGTTAAGGGCTTTTTGTACTCTAACCATTCGTTAAAAACACAATCAAATGTTATTTTATTGTAATCAGTTTGTTTTGCATACAACGGAAGTAGTTTTTTGAGCAAATCCTCCTTGTTTTTTGCCCGAATAATCTGCCTTTTACCATTCTCCTTATAGTAGGTTTGCCAACGACCTTTTGAGTCTTTTGGTGGAGTAATAGCAAAGGGATGTATTTTTTCTATATATTCTATTTTCTTAGACATAACTTTTTTTAATACATTGTCTATGTCAAGTATATTCAATTCAATAGCTTCTTGCAATAATAAATCTGAATTATCCGAGAATATAAGACACCCACCCCCTTTGATATATAAAATAATAATCTAATCAAAAGGTAGTACAGTTTCTTCAAAATCAGATATTTTCATGAAACCATCTTTATCATCACTATGAGCTCTGGCTTTTAAAGAATTATAATCTACATACTCAGATGTAGGCATTGAGTATGTCATATATACACCATTTTCAATATAATGATATACGATAGTATTTATACGTCTTAAAAGCTGTTTCACTTTATCAATAGACCTATTGCTGTCATCAACCATGCTTTTATATACCATTTCAGGCGGATATATAGAAGATATATAACATTTAGTCCATAAACAAAATGTATTCTTATACCTACAATGTATTTGACTTCTGGAATATTTATCTAATATTATGAGAAGTTGAGAATAAAGCATATTACCCTTAAACTCATCTAAAAATAATATTGGTGGTGCCCCACAGTCTATATACTTATCAAAGCCACCATTATCAAAATCAGTTGCCATATATACATTTTCATCTCCGTATTCTTTGCAAAGCTGCACATAAGTATAAGTTTTTCCTGTACCTGAATTACCGACATGCCATTCTACATACATATCTTCCTTAATAAGCGGAGTTTCAGTTATACGCTTATCTATAAAGGCAGAGCGTATATGGTTTTCATATTTTCTAAATGCAAATCGTTCATTTAATATTTGATTAGGTGTATAGCCTGTTTGTAGAAGTAATTCGATTTCTTCTACATCAGAACGATTTCCTTGATTATCCTTTATATTCTCCAGTCCTTTACTGAATAATACTATTTCTCCACTTTCATCGTATGGAGGTTGCTTTTCGATATATCTTCTAAGATTTTCTTTTTTACCCATTTGCGGCTCAACATGTGAATCAAACATTATCTTAGCAACATTTGACAGTGTAGTAGTATTGCCATAAAGTGCAACATGTGCGTGGTATAAACCTTCTGAACTTTTACATATTGCAACACCCGCATTTCTGCCTTTTCCACTGTTTTCCCATGTATAAACAAGAAAATCTGCAAGTTTTTCAGGATTTTCATACTCTTCCTTAGTAAGCCCAGTTTTTTTCATATTTGCTATTTGTACTGTTACAAACCAAGAACGACTTTTTGTGTTGATTGAAAATGAACCTATATAAATCACCTCTTTTCACAATCTAAAAAAGAAGTTACAGTCTTGCTGTAACTTCAAAATACCCTAAATATAAGGGTTTTATCATTATTTTTACAGTTACATAAGTTGCTGGTAATACTGGCAGCAACTTTATATTATTTAATAAACCTACGGCTTATAACTTGTGCGTTGAGTATGCTTGCTTAGGCTACGCCACGCAGCATACTCAACACCCAAGTCTTAAATTATGCTAAATTAAATACAATTCCTTTTGTATAGAATAATTTAACTTCTTCATATATTCATTATTAAGATGAGGATATTTTATTTCTAGTAATCCTTTACCATCTATATAACATATGCCTTCCCCTACAGTATACGTGGTATTAGGTAAATCTTCTCCTGAATAGAGCATAGATTTTGCTTCTTTGCTTAAGTTACCAAGACTGATAGTGGTTTGAAAGTTATCCCTTGCCCCGTTTGCAAGAAATATACTGTCAGGTCTTTGCATTACAAGCCAAATACCAAAGCCGTAAGAACGCCCAAGCATAAGTAATTCAGCTATCATCTGCTTATAAATATCAGCCTGTTTCTTATCTCTTAATGTTTCCGACATTATAAATGCAGGATATTCATCAAAGATTAAAATATTCATAGTTTTGCTATATTCGAAATCACTTGCTTGTATAGTTTTAAACTGTTCATAGAACTGCTTCAGTCCATGGGTACAGTCAAGATATGTGAAATACTTGTCATAGCCTTTAAGTATTTTAAAATCACAAGAGTTTTTAAAGTTACAAAAGGTTATTTCAGCTTTTTCTTTTAATAATGAATGAATTAATATCTTTAGAGCATAAGATTTTCCTGAACCACTTGCTCCTGTTAAAAGCACATGTGGATGTGATTTTAAATCCGCAGTGATTTTATGCTGAATATTATATTTATTAAATAGTTTTAAATTAATGCCGAAAAACATTACTTTTACCCCCATAAGCGGGATATTAAATATCCCGCTCTTCTTTTACATTATGACGACGATAATCGCTCCAGCATTGTCGAAGGATACATCGAAGTTTATGGACAGTTCAAACTTTTCAAAAAAATAATTGTGCAATACTAGTGCAACTAATGCGGCAGTATAATCATTGTCGATAAGACCAGCCGATCTAAATATCACTTTGCGCTGCCCTGAAGAGGCTATAATCTCTTGATCAAAAAAAGTTGGGGATTTGAAAAAATCCGACAATATTTGCGTAAGGTAGAGAATCTGGTACTTTGGGACATTTGCAATATTTTGATAGTTCCCAAGTGGCTTTTCACATTCGGTGACGACCATCTTGTAAATCTTACCTGACAATTTTAGAATTTTTAAAAAAATTTTTTTAAAATTCGCAGTAAAAATCCTCCCAAAGTCATGCAAATCCTTGGCCTGTAAAAGGGCAAGAATCAAGCAACAATATACAAAAAAAACCAAACTAAAAAAAATTAACATATCTCAATTATCTCCTCTTCTTCAGCCTCTACTGTTACGATATCTTCAGCCCTAAAAGCTAGGGCTAAACGTCCGTTATGTACGTAGTATTGAACACAGGGTGCTTTAAAAGCCACGCGAAAATGTACTTTTAACGCCAGTTCTTCCATAGTAACTATAGGTTTCACATTTGGAACTTTGATCGAGATTAATTCCAGCGAATTAAGCTCCAGAACATTGTATGTAATCCCTAAAATTTTTTCCGTTTTCACGCCATTTTTATATTCGAAAAACGGTCGAAAATTTTTTAACATAAATTTTGTGTCATGAAAAAAATCTTGCAACGGAATTTTTCCCGTTATTAAAAAATCGATTCTCATCATTTTTCAACCTTTCTTGCATATGCGTTTTAATGAATTCAAGCTTGTGAGGGTATGATAGCACATCAAAAAAAAAATTAAAGGTACTAATATTGGTATGTCACATACAAGAAATAAAGCTTTTACTACATTATGAGGTACATATTTCTACAAAACGTATGGCTTTTACTACAAGAGAACTACAAAAATTTTTTATTAGGCTTGTTGTAGAAGACTACCTATAAGAAATAAAACTTTTACTACCTTGTAAAAGGCATACTTCTACAAGGTAAATATATAATTGTTTTTTAATACTTCCTATCTTTAGAGGTATATTCTAAGTGATTAAAATAAGTACATGCCATAGAATAATGCTCCTTTAATAAATCTATGTAACGCTTTAAAAGATCTTTGTTATGCTCATATTTGTTGTAATTGTTATAGGAAATAGAACTTAATAATGTACATATACTTGAAACAGGATCTGTAGAATTAATTTTAGGTTCTTCACCAAGTATCTTAGAATAAATATCTGATAAATTATAACACGTATTTATTTTATTGTTTAAAACACTATAATCACATCCGATTTCAGAGTATTCAAGCTTTTTAAACAGTTTAATTAAATATTTTCTGATTGTATCAAAGTCGGTATCACCCTTTTCCTTATCTCTTAGCTTACGCTCTATAAACTCATCTTTTATAATAGGTGATTCGTATAGATGAGGAATGTTGCAATACTTATGTGGTTTTATGTCTTTGTCTTGGGGATATTGATTATTACGAATATCCTCTAAAACTTCTGAATTTAAACCAATAAAAGTGTGAAAAGATATTTTTTCCGATGTACTTTGTGTATAATGTTTAAAATTGACTACTGTAGAATATCTAATACTTTTTTCATAATATGCTTGTCTCCATATATTCCATATAAATAAAAAATTCACCTGTAAAATATTTTCTTTTTTTAACATTTTTGCTCTCCTCTGATATATAAATAAATCATTTAACACTAAGTTAGTATTAAATGCTATTTTGATAAATGAAGTTTATCATAGTAAATATAAAAATTGAAGACACCTTGAAGACAATGTATTTCCTCCTTTATTTTATGCGGGTTTGCAAGGTGTCTTAGGGTTCGAGTCCCGTCTCGCGCTCTTTTTTATTTTAAGTCTTGTTTTTACAAGGCTTTTTGTTTTTTATAAAGAACTTTCAAAAACGGACTTGAAAATAATTTTAAAATATAATATAAAATAAACGCTTGTCTATAATAAGTTTTTGATTTTTTATGTTGACATTCTAAAAATAAATGATATACTAAAACAGTAATGATTCTTATTTTTAG
Source organism: Lachnoanaerobaculum sp. (assembly GCF_057250505.1). Lineage (NCBI taxonomy): Bacteria > Bacillati > Bacillota > Clostridia > Lachnospirales > Lachnospiraceae > Lachnoanaerobaculum > Lachnoanaerobaculum sp. The sequence goes on from NZ_DBHIEQ010000038.1 coordinate 5,956, forward strand.
AAAGGGATATACATGAAGGATCTAAAATACAGTAGACAAAGGGAGGCTATCTTAGACAACTTGAAGTCCAGAGTCGATCATCCTACAGCTGATATGCTCTTTCAGTCACTACGCAAAGATGATCCTAAGATTAGCTTAGGTACCGTTTATAGGAATCTCGGTTTGCTCACTGAGATCGGTAAGATAAAAAAAATATCTGATATAAACGGAATTGAGAGATATGATTACAATACCACAGATCATTATCACTTTGCTTGCAAGGCTTGCTCAAAGCTTATTGATTTACCGGCTGATACAATAGTCGGTTTAGATAATATGTTCAAGCATGATGATATCAGAATCGTGGAGAGTCATTCGCTCATCTTATATGGATATTGTAAGGAATGTTATCAAAAAATGCTCTATATTGATTCAAAAAAGGCAGTATAGTTTTTGAATTAAGATAATATTTCATACAAATATAGTTACCATTTGATATTAAATTAGTTTAGGAGGAAATTTTTATGTCAAAGTACGCAGGAACAAAAACAGAGAAAAACTTAATGGAAGCATTCGCAGGCGAGTCACAGGCGAGAAACAAATATACATATTACGCTTCAGTAGCTAAGAAGGCAGGTTATGAGCAGATGGCAGCTCTTTACCTTGAGACAGCAGATCAGGAGAAGGAGCATGCAAAGATGTGGTTTAAGGAGTTCCACGGTATCGGAACACCTGAGGAGAACCTTGTAGATGCAGCTGCAGGAGAGAACTTCGAGTGGACAGATATGTATGCTCGTATGGCAAGAGAAGCAAGAGAAGAAGGCTTCGAGGCGCTTGCAAAGAAGTTTGAGCTTGTAGCTAAGGTAGAGGCAAGCCATGAGAAGAGATATCTTCAGCTTCTTGAGCATTTAAAGAACAACGGTACATTCAAGGGAGATGCTCCTCTTGGTTGGAAGTGCCGTAACTGTGGATATATCCACGAGGGTGCAGAGGCTCCTACAGTATGTCCGTGTTGTGCTCATCCACAGGCATATTTCGAGAGAATGACTGTAAACTATTAAAATAAACTGTAAATAGTATAAAATCTTATATAATTTAGGCTCCTCAAGCAATTGAGGGGCCTTTAATATTTAACAGAACTATAGTCAAATGCAGTAAAGGTGTGTTATAATACTATCTATTGTTTTATGATACATAGGCGGCATGAAAACTTGTCGCGGTTAAAACGAAAAAAATATTTGGAGGTCAATATGGCAGAAGAGACAATGAAGGACTTTGAAAAGGAGCTTGAAGAGTCATATAAAAATATGGACACAAAAGAGGATCCACAGGCAAATAAGTGGGAAGTTTTTGAGCAGATGTTAGCTGATAAGACAGTTTCAAAGGTTAAGATCACAGAAGTGGTTAAGGGTGGATGTATCGCTTTTTTAGAGGAAGTAAGAGGATTTATCCCTGCAAGCCAGCTGTCAAGTCAGTATGTTGAAAACCTTGACGATTACCTCGGTAAGAGTCTTGAGGTTGTAGTTATTACAGCGGAGCCGGCTAAGAAAAAGCTCGTTCTAAGCCACAGAGCTCTTGAAAAGGAAGAAGCAAAGAAAGAAAGACAGGCTAAGCTTGACAGCGTTAAGGTTGGCGACGTACTTGAAGGTAAAGTAGATTCAATCAAGGATTACGGTGCATTCATCGACCTTGGTGACGGTATCTCAGGTCTGTTACATGTATCACAGATTTCAAACCAGAGAGTAAAGAATCCTGCAGCAGTTCTTAAAGAGGGTGAGAGCATAAAGGTAAAAGTAACAGGAATCAAAGACGGAAAGATTTCACTTTCAAAGAAGGCACTTGAGGAGAATGTAGAGCAAAAGGATCCTTCAAGAGGATTTAAGTATGTAGAAAAAGGTGTTGCATCTACATCATTGGCAGGACTTTTAAAGGACATTAAGTTAGACTAAGGAGGTTTTAAATGGCAGAAAGTAAAGCAAAAGCTCTGCAAAAAGAACTTTCATATGAATATCCGCATATAGCCAAGGTGACTCCTGAGCATATAGAAAAGGCTGAAGAGTTTGCAAAGGGCTATAAGAATTTCTTGAATAAGTCAAAGACTGAAAGAGAAGTAGTAAAAGAGGTTACAAGTTTACTTGAGGCAAACGGATATACAGTCTTTGATCCGAAAAAGAGCTATAAGCCGGGAGATAAGATTTATAAGGTAAACAGAAAAAAGGCGATACTCGCTTCTACAATAGGTACCGAGCCTATTACTGAAGGCATAAGAATCAACGGGGCACATATAGACTCGCCGAGACTTGACTTAAGACCGAATCCGCTCTATGAAAAGAGTGAGATATCTTACTTTAAGACACATTATTATGGCGGAGTAAAGAAGTATCAGTGGGCAACCATACCTCTTTCAATGCATGGAGTTATCTTCAAAAAAGACGGAAGTTTTGTAGAGATAAACATAGGTGAAGATGAAGAAGATCCTGTATTCTATATAAGTGATTTACTTCCTCATCTGTCAAAGAAGCAGGATAAGAGAACTCTTGATGAAGGAATCAAGGGAGAAGAACTAAATATTTTCTTAGGTACATTGCCTTTTGATGACAGTGATGATGTCAAGGAGAGTGTAAAGTTAAAGACTCTTGAAATCTTAAATAAGATGTTAGGCATTACAGAGAGAGATTTTGCAAGAGCCGAGATAGAGTTTGTACCTGCATTAAAGGCAAGAGATGTAGGGTTTGACCGCTCACTTGTAGCCGGATACGGTCATGACGACAGAGTTTGTGCATATCCTGCTATAATTGCCGAGATTGAAGCAAAAGCACCTAAGCACACTACACTTACAATTCTTACAGATAAAGAAGAGATAGGTTCAGAAGGTAATACAGGTTTGGATTCTCACTATGTATATGATTGTATAGAGTATCTTTCACAGTGCTTCGGCGCGGATGTGAAGGAAGTATGTGAAAAGTCCGCTTGTCTTTCATCAGATGTAAATGCAGCATTCGATCCTACATTCCCTGATGTTTACGAGCCTAACAACTCATCATATCTTAATAAGGGATGTGTGCTTACAAAGTATACGGGAGCAAGAGGAAAGAGCAGTTCATCAGACGCAAGTGCCGAGTTTATGAATAAGGTCATCTCTATTATGGATGAGAATAAAGTGCATTGGCAGATAGGTGAACTTGGAGCGGTAGATGTCGGCGGCGGCGGAACTATCGCAAAGTTTGTAGCAATGATGAATATAGATGTAGTGGACCTCGGTGTACCTGTTATATCTATGCATTCACCGTATGAAGTAATATCCAAACTGGATTTATACAATACATATCTTGCTTTTAAGGCATTTTATTTATAATTGAAAGGTTTTATTTTATGAGATTAAAGAAGTTAGCTTTGATGAGTATGGTAGTCTTGGCTA
>NZ_DBHIEQ010000038.1:9362-16577 GCF_057250505.1 Lachnoanaerobaculum sp.
ATGAGTGCCTGCGGTGTCAGTAAAAAAGGCGGCACAGACAGTACCGACGCAAAGACAGCCACAGAGGCAAAGACAGATGAAAAAGCACCAAGTGATTACGGAAGTGTAGAGCTTGGGGATTATATCGGAGTAGAAATACCTAATATAGATACATCTGTAAGTGATCAGGATGTAGATGCACAGATAAATACAGAGTTACAGCAGGACCCTGACAAAGAGCAGATTACAGACAGAGCCGTTCAGGAAGGCGATACTGTAAACATAGACTACACAGGAACAAAGGACGGAGTTGCCTTTGACGGCGGTAGTGCAAAGGGTTATGATTTGGTTATCGGCAGCAACAACTTTATTGAAGGTTTTGAGAGCGGACTTATAGGCCACAATATCGGTGAAGATGTACAGCTTAATCTTACATTCCCTTCAGATTATAACAACAAGGATTTGGCAGGTGCCGCAGTAGTATTTGATGTAAAGATCAATTCTATCTCAGTTTCAAAGCCGGCTACACTTACAGACGAGTGGGTAAGCAAGCATACAAGCGGTGCTCAGACGACTGTTGACGCATATAAGGCTGAGGTTAAAAAGCAGATCGAGGATCAGAGAAATAAGAGTGCCGAGCAACAGGATGAGTACAATGTACTGACAGCCGTAATGAAGAATTCTACTTATAAGCTTAATGACAAGGCTGTAGACTATGAGTACGATTCAGCTATGGAGCCGATCAACAATATGATCAAGCAGTACGGTATGACAATTGAGCAGTACGCACAGGCATACGGTACAGATGAAGAAGGTCTTAAGGCTAAGGTCAGAGAGCAGGCTGAGAGTGTTGCAAAGGAAAGAGTCACAATAGATGCAATCTATAAGAAAGAGAAGATGTCTTTAAAAGATGAAGATTATCAAAAGATTATAGAAGCAAGCGGACTTACCACAACAAAGGATGAGCTTATAAAGCAGTATGGAAAAGATAAGGTAGAGCAGGCTGTAAAGTCATACAAGGTTGTAAACTTCCTTGTAGAAAAGGCAAAGAGAAGCGCTTCTACCGTAAACTTAAACGGTGAGACTGTAGGCAGCGAAGAAGGACAGACAAGTGCAGAGAGCGCAGGCGAAGTTACAGAGAGCGGTTCTGCCGAGAGTCAATCGGCACAGAGCAGTGAGGCTGCACATTAATGAAAGCACTTTTCTTTGATATAGATGGAACTTTGATTGACAATGAGACCAAACAAGTGCCGAAGTCCGCATTTAGAGCTATAAAAGAGGCAAGACAAGCGGGACATTTGACATTTATCAATACCGGTAGGGTAGAATGTGTTATTGGCAATATAAAGAGTCGTTTTCAAATGGACGGCTATATATGTGGATGCGGCACACAGATAGTCGTAGGAGATAAGACCATCTTTGAGAAGAGGGTAGATCATAAAAGAGGCATTGAAATAAAGAAACTATTGAAGAAATTCAATGTTGAAGGTATGTTAGAGGCAAGGCAGGGAATTTATTTTCCTGCCAAACCTTTTATATATCCGGAGATAACTGAGAGAGGTCTGGATGCAATAAGCGCGGTTATTGAGCCGTCTGTAGGTGAATTTGACAAAGATGATTATGATTTTGACAAGTTTTGCATATTTGACGATCCCAGATTTTCAAAAAGTGATTTAAAATCGTTCTTTGCCGAGTGCGGCGATTTTGATATTATAGATCGCGGTGCAGGATTTTATGAATGTGTACCGTATCCTTGCTCAAAGGGTGAAGGCGTTTTAAAAGTTCTTGATTATTATAATATAGCATTGGAAGATGCCTATGTGTTCGGTGACAGTATGAATGATTTGCCTATGTTTACCTGTGGTGCAAAGAACAGGATTGTACTTGGTGAGCATGATACCGCATTGGAGGAATATGCGACATTTTTTGCAAAAAAAGTATCGGAGGACGGAATATATTCGGCAATGAAGGAACTGGGTCTTATATAGTTTCATAATTTTGGAGAGGTTATGTTTTTTAAGGATGTTTGGAAGGATGTAAAGGCTGTAAAGGAAAGAGATCCGGCGGCCAGAAATGCATTTGAAGTATTGTTTTTATATCAAGGTATCCATGCCCTGATTATGCATAGGATTGCACATTGGTTTTATAAAAAGCATATGTTCTTTATAGCAAGATGGATATCACAGGTTTCAAGGTTTTTTACACTGATAGAAATTCACCCGGGAGCCGAGATAGGTACCGGAGTGCTTATAGATCATGGTTGCGGTACCGTAATAGGAGAGACTGCGGTAGTCGGTGACAATTGTACACTCTATCAGGGTGTGACTTTGGGCGGTGTAGGTACCGCCAAAGGTAAGAGACATCCTACTCTCGGTAAAAATGTTATGGTAGGCGCAGGTGCAAAGATTCTGGGCTCATTTGAAGTAGGTGATAATGCATCTATAGGAGCAAATTCCGTACTTTTAAAGCCTTTGGAGAGCGATTCGACAGCTGTCGGAATACCTGCAAGACCGGTTAAGCTGAACGGTCAGGCGGTTGAGAAGAAGCATAAACTTGCACAGGTAAATGCCGACATCTCAAAGTTGGCAGAGACTATTGATATCCTCAATGAAAGATTGAGTCAGATGGAAGAATTGCTGAAGAAGAACGGTATTGATACAAGCAGCTTGGAAGGTAAAAGAGATACTACAGAGTTTACTGATTGGGTAATTTAATGGAATTGGACATATACAGCAGACAATTGGGAGTCGGGCACTCGATTTCCGACTTGTCTGCTTTTTTAGAAGAAAAAGCGTTTGTATACCTGCTTCGTTGCAATGACAACAGCCTTTACTGCGGATGGAGCTCCGATTTATCAAAAAGAGTGAAAGTGCATAATACAGGAAAAGGGGCAAAATATACCAAAGCAAGGCTTCCGGTTAAACTTGTCTACTTTGAGGTATATGAGGATAAGATAATTGCGATGAAAAGAGAATACGAGATAAAACAATTGACAAAATTGCAAAAGGAAAGATTGATAAATGGCATTGAAGATATTGTATGAGGATAAGGATATTGTTGTGGTAATAAAGCCCAGAGGAGTTTTGAGCCAGTCAAGTTCAAGCTTTGAAGAGGATATGGTAAGCCTTTTAAAGAAACATTTGGGAAATGACGGTTATATCGGAGTAATACACAGACTTGACAAGCCTGTATACGGAGTAATGGTCTATGGGAAGAATAAAAAGGCCACAGATATACTTTGCAGTGATCTGAGGAAAAAGAATATAGGAAAGATATACGAAGCTTTGGTGGAAGGACTGCCAAGTGAAGATACAGGCAGGCTGACAGACTTTGTAAAGAAAGAAAACAATAATATCAGTAGGATAGCGGATAAAAACACTAAGGATGCCAAGGAAGCAATACTTGAATATAAGGTTTTGGAGACAAAACAAGGTGACGGCATTGATATTACAAGGCTTAGAATAAACCTGCTTACAGGAAGGCATCATCAGATAAGGCTTCAGTGTGCAGCTCACGGCTTTGCGCTTTTCGGTGATTATAAATACAACAAAAGATTGGCAAAAGAAAAATCGGAATATGATAAAGTACTGACTTTGGCGGCTGTAGAGCTGAACTTTATCCATCCTAAAACAGGTAAAAATATGAATTTTAAAATAGATGCAGATTTTTAAAAAAATTAGAAAAAAACTATTGACAAAGTGCAATTAAAATGATAAAGTTAGGAAGTACTAACCGAGAGGAATAAATTTCCTTGAAAAATAAAACGGAGGTAGGTATGCCGGTTGAGATAGTAAATAAGCTGGCAACTGATGGTGAGAACAGTGTAGAACTCAGACTTATCATTCAAAATGCCGCAGTGCTGAAGGGGAAAAGGATTTCCGGTATGCTCTTTTTAAACGACAAAGAGTTGGCCAGAATAAGTATGAAACTGCATAATACGAATATCAGCTTGATTATCCTTTGTACCTGTAAGAAGCGACATTTGGTGATGGTATACAGAGCAAAAGAGTTGGAAGAACATCTGAGGAGTAAAGAGGTTAGTGACTACCTGAGAGAGTTTGGTTATAGGAGAGATGATTTTATATCAAATCTTATTAGACTGCATCAAAGGATGAACGGCTTTTATAATAAGATGAAAGAGTTTCCACATGAGGTCGGCGTATTCCTGGGGTATCCGATATGCGATATAAAGGGCTTTCTTGAGAACAAGGGAGAGAGATATTTACATAGCGGTTATTGGAAAATATACGGCAACTTGGAGGAGACCAGAAAAAAGTTTCTAAGCTATGATGAGGCGAGAGAGACTGCTATTGATGAGTTTTTATCCGGTAGAGAGCTGGAGAGTATAGCTTGTTGATAATAGTTTCAGCCTAGAAATAAGGAGAAAAAGATGGATAAAGCAATTATTGTTTATTGGAGTTCAACAGGAAACACAGAGGCTATGGCAAATGCGATAGCTGACGGAGTAAAGGCTGCAGGCGGAACACCTGAGCTTGTATTTGTTGACAGTGTAAATGTTGACGAGTTACTGGCGCAGCCTGCATTTGCTATCGGATGCCCTGCAATGGGTGCCGAGGAGTTAGACGAATCGGTAGATAGCTTTGTAACAGAGATTGAAGGCAAGGTATCAGGCAAGAATATCCTTCTGTTCGGTTCATATGATTGGGGCGACGGAGAGTGGATGAGACTATGGGTTGAGCGTATGCAGAATGCAGGTGCCAATATCATAGGTGGGGAAGGCATTATAGCAAACCTTGAGCCGGATGAAGACGCAAAAGCTGCACTCGAGGCGGCAGGAAAGCAGTTAGCTGCATTTTAATTTTAGGTCTTAACATTAGGTTTTCCTAATTTAAGATATGGTAGCTGTTATTTAATATGGGCGGCTATCATATATATCAAGTAAGACTTGAGCAACCTTATTTGATAATATACAGTGTTACACATATTGAAATTTCCTCTTACTTAAAAGACAGGCCTTGAGCAAGCCTGTCTTTTTATTTGCAATAAATATTTATACATAAGATATACGGTGCAAAACACTTAAAAATCGGCTTAAAATATGAGATTTTACCACTTGACAGTTTACAAAGTCCATTGTATAATGCATCGGAACTAGTTAGATTATGTATTAAATTCGCCACGTACGCCGGTATAGTGGTTTTTTTCTAATCTTAAACGAGTTGGCAGATTGAAGTTAAAGTTTTGACTTCAAAATAAAAATATAAGGACAGTTTTACTTAAGCAGGAGTGAAATAGAAGTCAAAATGGAGGAAATATGGCAGAGAAAAAGCATATATTAACTTATGAGGGACTTAGAAACTTAGAGGAAGAGCTACAAGATCTGAAGGTAAATAAAAGAAAAGAGATAGCCGGAAAGATTAAAGAGGCCAGAGAACAGGGTGATCTCTCAGAGAATGCAGAATATGATGCTGCCAAGGATGAGCAAAGAGATATAGAGGCAAGAATAGAACAGCTTGAGGCACTACTTAAAAACGCTGAAGTAGTTGTAGAAGATGAAGTCGATTTGGATACAATAGGTATCGGCTGTATGGTTAAGGTACTTGATAAGGACTTTGACGAGGAACTCGATTTCAAAATAGTAGGTTCTACAGAGGCCGACTCACTTGCAGGAAAGATAAGCAACGAGTCACCGCTTGGTAAGGCGCTACTTGGTAAAAAGGTCGGTGAAACAGCGGTAGTAGAAACACAGGCAGGTGTTTCAGAATATATAGTATTAGAAATACAAAGGGTATCTTAAGGAGGAAATATGGCAAAGGGCAATGAACCAATGGCAAGTGAGGATTTGAATCACATTTTAAAAGCAAGAAGAGACAAACTTTCCGAGTTACAGGCGGCAAATAACGATCCGTTCTTTATCACAAAGTACGATGTGGACAAACACAGTGCAGATATAAAGGACAACTTTGATGAGTTGGACGGAAAAAGTGTCAAGATTGCCGGCAGACTTATGTCAAAGCGTGTCATGGGTAAAGCATCTTTTTGCCATGTACAGGACTTAACAGGAAGGATACAGGCATATGTAGCAAGAGATTTTGTAGGAGAGGAAGAGTACAAAGCTTTTAAAAAGCTTGATATCGGTGATATCGTAGGTGTTACAGGTACGGTATTCAAGACACAGACAGGTGAAATAAGCCTTCATGCTACAGACGTGATACTGCTTTCAAAGAGCTTGAAGCCGCTCCCTGAGAAATTCCACGGACTTACAGATACAGATACAAGATATCGTCAAAGATATGTCGATCTTATTATGAATGAGGATGTAAAGGATACATTCGTAAAGAGATCAAAGATTATAACAGCAATAAGAAAGTTCCTTGACGGTCAGGGATTCATGGAAGTTGAAACACCGATGCTTGTAAGCAATGCGGGCGGTGCGGCAGCAAGACCTTTCAACACACATTTCAATGCGTTAAATGAAGATGTAAAGCTTCGTATTTCACTTGAGCTTTACCTTAAGAGACTTATTGTAGGCGGACTTGAGAGAGTATATGAGATAGGTAGAGTGTTCAGAAATGAGGGCGTTGATACAAGACATAACCCTGAGTTCACACTTATGGAGCTTTATCAGGCATATACAGATTACCACGGCATGATGGATCTTACAGAAAATATGTTCAGATACCTTGCAGAAAAAGTTTGCGGTACCACTACAATACCTTATGCCGAGGCAATGATTGACCTTGGAAAGCCTTTTGAGAGAATTACAATGGTTGAGGCTATAAAGAAGTACTCAGGCATTGATTTTGACATTATAGAGACAACAGAGGAAGCAAAGGCACTTGCAAAGGAAAAAGGCATTGAGTTTGAAGAGCGTCACTCAAGAGGCGATATCATCAATCTCTTCTTTGAGGAGTTTGTAGAGGAGAAACTCATACAGCCTACATTTGTAATGGATCATCCTATAGAGGTGTCACCGCTTACAAAGAAAAAGCCGAGCGATCCGAGATATGTAGAAAGATTTGAGCTCTTTATTTACGGTAGAGAGATGGCAAATGCGTACTCCGAGCTTAACGATCCGATCGACCAAAGAGAGAGATTCCAGGCGCAGGAAGAGGCGTTTGCAGCAGGAGATGAGGAAGCAAATCATACAGATGAAGACTTCTTAAATGCACTTGAGATAGGTATGCCGCCTACAGGAGGTATCGGATACGGTATCGACAGACTTGTTATGTTGCTTACAAACTCACCTGCTATCAGAGATGTATTGCTCTTTCC
>NZ_DBHIEQ010000039.1:0-14413 GCF_057250505.1 Lachnoanaerobaculum sp.
TTTGTGGGGCTTATAAAATAATTATTTTAGGACATAATCATTTATGCTTGACAGTTGTTATATTTAAATAAGATTTAGATATTTTTATTTTTCCTTATCATTATTCTGATAGCTTCCACAGCTGTCTTGATAGCGGCACTTGTATCATGTACCTGCTCATTGCTAAGACCCTTTTTTGCTCTTTCCTGATTGGCAATCGCCAAAAATACGGATCCGATTTTCACTCCGAGATATGAAGCTACAGTGAAAAGTGCAGCAGACTCCATCTCCGACGCAAGTGTACCAAGCCTTAACCAAGCTTCCCACTTGTCCATAAGCTCATAGCTTACAGGCTTATTCTCCGGCTCATGCTGACCGTAAAAAGCGTCCTTACACTGTACCACTCCTATATGTGACTTAAACTTAAGCTCATCGGCAGCTTCTTTAAGCGCACTCAACACCTCAAAATCCGCAACCGCCGGGAACTCTATCGGCGCATACTCCTTACTGGTACCTTCCATCCTTATAGCACCGTTTGCTATAACAAGGTCTCCTCCGCATACATCAAGCTTCATACCTCCACAGGTACCTACTCTAATAAATGTATCCGCACCGCATCTTACAAGCTCTTCAAGTGCTATTGCCGCAGACGGACCGCCTATACCTGTAGATGTTACCGATACCTTCTCACCGTCAAGATACCCTGTGTATGTAACAAACTCTCTGCTGTCCGCCACAAGCTTCGCATCATCAAAATATGCCGCAATCTTCTCACATCTTTTCGGATCTCCCGGAAGTATAACATACTTTCCGACTTCTCCTTTACCTACTCCGATATGATACTGTACTCCTGCTCCCTCAGTATAATCAATCATACTATTTTCCCTTCAAATTTTAAAATTTAGATTCATTATATCTGCATCTTATGTAAGCGTCAACATAAGTGAGTAATGCAAAATGTTATTTAATATTGACTTTTATATCATAAATACATAGAATCATATTTATACAGTTCATATAGACACTTTATCTGATATGGTTTTGAGATTTTAACCTTAATTTGGCAATTTTATTATAATAATATAATATAAAAATTTTGACCTACACTTTCAAACATTAATGTTAATAATCTGAACATGAAAAATAAGTGTTTTATTGTATGAAATATAAGGAGAAACGGTAATGAAAACTATAACGGCAAAGCCTGAAGATATTAGAACAATATTTTCAAGGGAATATCAGATTCCAATGTTCCAAAGAGAATATTCATGGGAACAGGAGCAATGCGAAACTCTTTGGGATGATTTGATTGACTTTCATAATGAAAAAGATAAAAAAGATAAATATTTTTTGGGGAATATTGTAGTACATCCAATTGATGAAAGTGAAAAATTTTCAGTTATAGATGGGCAACAAAGACTGACAACTCTTCTCTTGCTTATCAGAGCACTTTTTGATAATGCGGGTACAGTAAAAGCATTGGAGGAATGTTTAAAGATAAAAGACAAGCTAAGTTCAGAGCTCACAAATAATATAAGATTAAATTCAGATGTTATTGAGAATGATAAGAAAAACCTTGAAAAAATTATCTTAGAAGGCCGTTGCGATGATGAAAATTCGAGACTTTATATAAATTATGATATGTTCAAGAAGAAAATTTCAGATTGGAAGCAAGGAAAAACTTCTGATGAATTAAATAAACTTATTTTAACATTCTTAGATAATGTAGTATTATTACCGATATTATGCGAAACAGAAGATGATGCTTTGAACATTTTTGAGACTATAAATAACAGAGGTCTTTCATTAAGTGATGCGGATATATTTAAGTCAAAGCTTTATGCCGGAATTGAAAGTTCAAAACGCGGGGAGTTTATAGATGAATGGAATGAGTTATATGATCAAGAAGACCTGTTTCGTATTTTAATGTATATCTGTAGAGCACAAGAAAATGATATTTCTAAGGAAAAGGGATTAAGGTCTTATTTTTCATCCAAAACAGGTAGACTACAGGATACAACAAAGGTAATGGACTCTCTAAAAAAGATAAATGAAATAAGATATTCTGATACAGGCATGTACAATGATTCATTATGGAATATTTTGGAAAATTACCCTAATCAATATTGGAGATATCCCTTATATGTATTCTTGCATAAATATATGATATGGAAAGAAGACGGTGAGTTATACTTACCGGAAGAACACTATGAAGAATATAAGAAGCTGGTAATGTTAACGACAGCATATTACTTTGTAAAAGGTGTTGTGTATAATTCTGTTAATACTGTAAAAGATACAACATTTAAGGTATGTGCAAAAATAGAAAATAATGATAATTACCTGTCTGAGTATATAGATAATATGGGCAATGATTTAAAAATATTCTATGACAAACTTAAAAGTGCGGATTTGGGTAGATGTAAAAGAGGAATTATCTTACTAAGTGGATTTTTGAATGAATCGCAAAGTATTGAAGATTTTTATGACTTGATTTTAAACTCTAATATAGAAATAGAGCATATCTTACCAAGAAAGTGGTCTGATAATAATGACTGGGATGAACAGGAAGCAAAAGAAGTAATGGAAACTTTAGGTAACCTTGCACCATTTGAGAAAAAGCTAAATATAAGTGCAAGTAATGAATTTTTCAAAAAGAAAAAAAAGGCCTATGAAGAATCAAAGTTTGCAGATATTAAAGATTTATCAAAACTTGATAAATGGGACTATGATGAAGTAAAGATAAGAGAAAAAAATATTATTAGTAGAATAAAATCTTTTATAAAAGAAGTATCTGAATTTGTATGAATTTTTTAGCTGTCGGGAAATGATAGTTATACAAAAGGGATGGCGTACTAATTTTGAGTCACGCCATCCCTAAGCTTTTTTCTTTACTTATTTTTTAAGTTTAGGATGTATTGCCCCAATCTATAAATAGTTTATCCTGCTAAAACAAAATGCTCCGCCTTCAAAACCCATTCTTTTTTCAACTCCATATCTACGAGTCCTCATATCAGTACGTTTTCTTACACCCTACTTTCTATTCATAAGTTCTCTTTGCGCATCCACCTTCATTGCAGTAAGTGATAATGCTACATCACCGTTATCTCCATAATGAATACCTGATCTGGCCATCTTCCAAGAAAATTCCTCATGTGATAAAGCACTGAGCTTCCATGGTGACAGACTTCCATATCTATCAAAGACTCTTCTCAGTAAACCCTTTGTATCCTCTGAGACTTGAGACTGCAAATTTAATGAACCTTCAAAGCCCGATTTCTTTTTAAACTCAGATCTGACCTCTTTTAGCACCGGCCCATATTTCCATCCATAAAAAGTTGCATCAAACAGAGGTTCATTATTATACATTAGAGATTCTCTTTGTGCAAAATACATAAGCTTATGCATTCTCATCTCATCCATATGTTTGCCGTTTTTTTCATAAAACATGCTGTCTAAAGTCATTGCAACACTCATTGTATTCTCCATATAAGACCTCCTATTAATTTTTCTATATATCTTTCTACATTTTAATTTTTAATAAAAACTATAATATTGCCTTTATTCCCTTTGCACTGCGAAGTATCACATCTGTGAAATGATTACCCGTATTCAATTCAAATATCACCTCGCTCCCAAGTTTCTTAAAATACTCTGAAAGCTCTCTTGTATTATCTTCTACAGTTTTTAATACAGGATTGCGTGTATTTGCCTCTTTATCCCCTAGAGAAAAATAGATTTTATCAGGTAACTTCCTACAATCATTTCTTTTGCAGTATTCAATAAAGTCATGAAACCAAAGTGAGCCCGACATACTTGCCACTCTGTCAAATGCATCGGTTTTATACATAGCATAAACAGCAAAAAGACCTGCAAGTGAATATCCTGTTATTCCTGTAAATCCGGGTTCGCCATCTATCATCTCCTTTGCCTTTGGCAAAATGTCATCTATAAGCAATCTCAGATACTCTTCTGCACCGCCGCTAAAAGATTTTTCTTTAGAATAGATTGAAGGCATATACCATGGCGACATATCATGATTCCAATCAATATTTCCAATAACAAGTAAATTAAAAGAAGTGCAGCCCATATTCTGCAATGCTTGATATACATCTTCGCCATCACCTTCAAAAGTATTAAAAACAATCAAAGGAGCATTTGTATCAGATGACTTGTATATAGTGATTACTTTATCTTTTATATTTAATTTTTCTTTATTCAATTAGCCTCCATACGTATAATCTTATTTTAATTCCTTCTCACATTTTTTAGACGGTCTTACATATTTTTTACGACTAGGATGTATAGCCCCAATCTTCAAATAGTTTTCTCTTGCTTCTTGAAGACTTACACAATTAGCTCCAGTGTCTGCATCCGGATCATCATAATCAAATATATCATCTTCCCAAAAGCAAACAGGACAAATATCAAATGTAAGTCCCAAACCGTCTTCAAAAGTATAGTAACCACAAATAGGGCATTTTTAACGTTTCATAAATACCTCCTCTATATTCAATAATAATATATATCTATACTAATCTAATATCTGCTGACGATATATTGTATTAGATATAAATATAACTAATACACTTATATAATTACTTTTCTTTACTCATAATATTCTTTGAATCTGCCAATACTTCATAAAGCTTTCCGTCTACTCCGGTTTGGACTTTCCTATAGTTTACCTTTACACCGTCGTCAAGATCCAATTCTATACGGCTTAGTGCCAAGTGGGAAATCTTTTCATCATATTCGCGGCATTCCTTCAGCTGCTTTTGCAGTTTTTCTTTACGTTTTTTTGCTGCCGCCACATCCCTTGCATTTGCAACATTGTCTATAGTATCCTGCATACGCTCAATCTCACTCTCATATATACGCTGCATACGATGTAAATAATCAATACGAAGATTTCCGACGGTATCCGCATTATACCTGTGAAGGTAAATAAGAGCCTTAAATCCGTTTTGCTTACTGCTGTCAAACAGCCAATATATAGGTCTCTTACCTGAACCTGTAACAGAATATGTCTGACAATGGTCCTTAAAGAAATCATTCATAAAATAATTTCTTATAATCTCACGACTTGTATTTCCCTTATTTCCAAGAGCATTTGCAATAAAATCAAGGTTCTCTTCCAAAGTGTCCTCACTGTAGACCACCTTTAACCAAGTACAAAGGCGTGTAATTATGTCAATATCATCTTCCAAATACACCTCATCCGTAATCGGAATAATATTGTCAAGGACAGGCTTAAAGCTTGTATACTTTGACGCATCCCACTCTCCGCCGGCATAGGCAAGACCTTGTGTATCTAATGAATATCGTCCGAACATACAGCCAACAGCGTAGGAAAGGAGTGAAACTATCTCGTCTCTTCGTGTTCTGATATAAGCAGAACCCTTCATAGACTCAGGAACATCTTCCTTAGTATCAAATACTCTGTGAACTGTAATATCCTTGTCTAGAACCTCAGGTGTAAGCTCATCCTGTAGACCGTAGATATCTATAAATATGCGATTAAGTTCTTCTTCATTGGCTTTTAGCTTAGTAAATCGTTGCTCACACTCCGACTTCCAATGCTTATATGCATTCTCAACCGTTACAGGTTTGTCAGAATCAATATTTATATGATTTACAAGTGGATGGTGCTTAAAATCCCATGAGGTTTCGTAGGAGTCCCAGTCGGTTTTAGATATACAAATACTCTCTTCAACAACATTTGATACTTTGTTCATATAATTGGAGTCTAATATAGTCGGAACTTTACCCAACGGTCCTTCATGAAAATCCAGTGTTGGAGAAAGTACTGATAATATAATAGATACAATTGGGGTATTTGTTAATCCAAGTAAATAAAATAATTCTTCTTCATTATTTGGAAAGCATACCGAGCCCTTTGTTTCAAACATATGTCCTACAGGACTATAACGCATTGCTAAACTACCACTTGCGATAGTTGACCAAGTCATCCCCTTTTTAAAATAAAAATCCATATTTTGTGGTCTTGATTTAAGTTTACCCTTACTATCATAATTATTTCTTATCTCAATACCGTCATCTTCCCAATTAACAAGATAATCATTATTTCCGTACCATTTCCTATAGCTACCTCCTTTATTACACGGAAACCATTTCTTTCCGATTCTTTCTGCATCAACTCTGCTGTCACAGTTAAACCCTATTTTATTAAAACCAACTTCTGACCATAATCTTAAGAATCGCTCATTGTCACCTGTAGCTAACCCTTGACGTGGCTTTGCTATATCAGCAAGACATTTATTCTTAAAAACACTCAAAAATTTATCATTAAAACAATATGCAATCGGTTTCCCCGGTATACTATCGAAGTACTTACGACCTGATTTATACCTATACTTTCCTGAAAGATAGAGTTTCTCTTTTTCACATTCTGAGGCAGCCAAAATCAGTCTAGAATATACCCCAACGTAATCATTAAAAAACGAATTGCGTGTAATAAATGCTGTTGTTTGTACAATCTCACCACTAATTTCATCAAATGCTCTTGCTCCAAGATGAGCCATACAAACAATATCCGACTCTTCAACGTTATCTCGTAGTCTTTCAAAACTTGACAAAAACATCCATCCATGTTGTGTAATCATTGCTCTATAAGCATTTTCCTTAACAAAATATGCACATCTTTCAATGAAGGCAGAATACAAATCTGTTTTACTACATGGGTATAACTCAGATAAATACTGTAGCAACCTACTTGACATTCCAGAACTCCCCATATACGGCGGATTTGTAACCGCAACCCAATATTTCTGACCCAGCACCTTTCCCTGTGCTATCAGCTGCAACATAGCTTCTTTAGTATCCTCTATGCCCACTGTTTCCAAACTTATCTGTCCTGTCGGTTCGCTGTCGGAGACAAATCTTTCCAAAAGTTCAAAATCATACTCTTTTACCGTAAGTATTGAACCGTATTCCTTGGCATCAATAAAAGTATCAAGTAATGAGTTCATCTGAGATAATGCCTTCTCTATGTCATACTCACTTAGTTCCATACCGAAATATTTCAGATGATTCCTGTTGATACTGTTGCTCTCCTCTATGGAATACAGATTCGGCTTGTGTTCTCCGTTTAAGATTCTGCGGTTGTACTGCCTTGCTTTCATCATTATAGCAAAGTATGAAAGTTGAAAAGCTCTTTCATCTATATCAAGACCGTAGATATTATTCTTTAAAATACTTACTGCGGCATCTCTTTGTTCGTATCCTGCACTTTCATATATCTGCATAAGTACATCAAATGCATATACCAAAATATGTCCGCTTCCCATACATGGATCAATAATCTTTATATCCTCAGGATTAAGTTCGGCATACTCTTTTCTGATTTCTTTAAGTTTTTCTTCTACATCAGGCTCCTGCTTGACTTCTTCCAGATAGTATTTCCAATTTGACTTAAGCTCATCATTTGGATGTCCTTCCACCCACAGTCTGCCAAGGCTGTTTTCCACCATATATCTGACTATCCAATCAGGTGTAAACAGCTGTGTTGCCGCAGGAACATCCTCTTTTTTTATCTTTGTTCCCGAAGGTCTGCCAAAAACCTCAGCCTTCGGCTCCGTATTATAATACTGATACAGCCATCCTATGATCTCTACCTGTCCGCCTTTTTCTATATTGAAGTCATCCTCCGATATATCATGAACGAGCTTATACACCACACCTTCCTTGTCAATAACGGAAATATTCAAAAGTAGCTCCGTATAATCATTTGTCTTTTCAAAAAGTGCCGGCAGTTGCTCATTCAATGCATTACACTGTTTTATAAAGAGAATACAAAAAAGGTTATCAAGTTGATTATCTGTCTTTAATTGTATAATTTTTTCTTTTTCTTCGTCTGTAAATTCAAAACCTGCTTCAAAAGGACTTGCAATAATATCAGGTTCAATCCTACCCTTAATTGAAGAAAGCACACGTGTACGAGAAGTAAGGTAATCATTTACCTCCATAAAGCGTATAGCAATCAATCTATTGAACCATGTATATGCTACTTCTTCAATAATATATTTATATGCCGTAGTGTAATCACTGTCTCTTTCTTTCTGACGAATGACTTCTACAAGCTTTCTTCTCTGAGCTATAGCATCTCCACTTATAGAATATGGTGTATCGGTTCCGATATCATAAAACTCCGTACCCGGTGTAGACTGCGGCAGTGCCTCGCTTATTCCCTCTGTAGTTATTCCCATCAGTCCTGCACGATAACTTATATCGGCAATCAGCTTATTCCTTGCCTGTATTGCAAAGTTTTTGATGGCTGTCTTATTCATACAACCCTCCTGTTATTATGTATTTTATATAGAAATATACTCTGTATAATAACATAATAGCGACGCTTTTAGCTACACCGCAAGATGCAATAGTCCATTTTTATTTGCAGTTTATTTTAGCAAAATGTATGTCTTTTATTATAAAATTTTTGCTTGGACAAAGTATAAGTATGTGGTAGAATGAAAGGGCTTAAGTAAATGAATATAGAGGAATAAGATTAGCCTTGGCTGTTTAATTATACCTTTAGGTGGATTTATATTCTAAATTTTGTGATTTTGAGACGGCCCGCATAAAATAAGGGTTTATAGCACTTCGAGTAACAAGTATCACGAAATTTTTAGCAAAATTCGCTTGTTAAATTTTAGGCACGCTAAAGCCTCTTTCAGGCCTTGTAATATAAGGGTTTGAAGGGGGTAGGGTTTACAAAAGCTATCCCCGATAAGGGGACGGAAACTACTTGTCCTGCTCTCTTGATAGCCACGCGTTTACAAGTTTACAAAAGCTATCCCCGGTTAGGGGACGGAAACGCTCTAATAGTAAAATACAAGGAATCCTGCTGCACATCCAGTTTACAAAAGCTTACCCCGTTTAGGGGACGGAAACTAACCTGCTCTTAAGTTCTCTCCTTAACTGCATTGGGTTTACAAAAGCTTACCCCAATAAGGGGACGGAAACGAATCAACACCAAATTTCTCGATGAGCTTCTTACACCACGTTTACAAAAGCTTACCCCGATTAAGGGACGGAAACACTCTTGCCGGCACTGTTGTAAGAAAATCGATATCATCGTTTCCAAACCCTACCCCCGCTAAGGACACCCCCTTTTCTACCTTAAAAATTAGATATTAAAAAGGATGTCACACTACCATTCAGCGTGACATCCTCTTTTTTACACAAAAATAAGCCGAACCTCGAAAAGTTCGGCTTATATTGTAATATGGGTATGCAAATCCATATTATTACACAAATTATAATTTATTAGAATATTCTCCAAGCTACTATGAAGTTGTTTCTCCACCAGCTTGACATACCGCTTCTCTTTACTCTACCTCTTGAAGATGAAGCATCTATGATCTCACCGCCGCCTGCGGCTATTCCTACGTGGCCTGAAACCACCACGATATCTCCTGCCTGTATATCTGAGAAGGAACTTATTCTTGTATATCTTCCCGGATTTCTCCAGCCTGAAGATGTGATATAGGACTGTCCTACACCCATCTGCTTTAGAACCCAATAAACAAAGCCTGAACAGTCAAATGAGTTTGAGCCCTTTGCACCCCAAACATAAGGACTTCCTATCTTTGAAGATGCGATGCTTATCATATTTCCTACACTGCCTGAATATGAACCGCCGCTTGACTTGCCGCTCTTTTCGGATTTGTTTGACTTGGAATCATTCTTTGAAGGTCCTCTAAGTCCGTCCGAATTCAGCTTTGCAAATGTCTGTGCTCCGGCTCTACCGTCAGCATCAATACCGTTATTACTCTGGAATCTCTTCAGTGCGGCCTCTGTAATCTCACCGAAGTATCCTGTAGCATTTGACTCGTTTAAATATCCCGCCTTGGCAAGGAGAGACTGAAGTCTTGCTACCTGCTCATTCTGGTCACCCAGTACAAGTCCGTTTGCCTTTGCATCACTTGAGAGGATGACTGCTCTTGTGGAAGGTCCAAGGTAACCGTCCACTACAAGGTCGTTCTTTGACTGGAATGTTCTTACGGCAAGCTCCGTATCGCTACCGTAGTTACCGTCAGGGCTTGATGTAAGGTATCCGAGCTGGAACAATCTGTTTTGTATTGCCTGAACCACCTCACTGTGTTCGCCGAGTGAAAGCGTATTTGCTTTTATTTCATCCGAATAAAGCAAATTCATGGTCTCACTTCCCACCTTACCGTCCTCTGAGAGCTGATTTATCTGCTGAAGCTTAAGTGCGGCTTCCTGAGTCTTTTCATCATATGTACCTGTTATCATATCGGCAGATGCCAGGTAACCGAGCTCGTATAGACGACTCTGTATTCTTTTTACATCTTCACCCACATCACCGAGCTTTGCCGCATAGTGCTTTGCATTGGCATCCATCAAAAGCGGCAATGTGGAAGGTCCTATAATACCGTCCTGTGCAAGTCCGTTTTGTCTTTGGAAAATCATAACGGCAGCCTTTGTAACCTCACCGAAGTAGTTGGTAGGCTCATCATTGTCCATAAATCCAAGTTCCATAAGTCTTGACTGTACCTTGGCGATATATGAATGCTGCACGCCCTCTTCCAAAAGTTCAGGTCTAGGTTCCTCGGTCTCGACCGTGATGTCAAGTGAAGGGAACTCATTTCCCGCCTTTTCCATCGGCATTACATTAGCGGAAGCCACCGCTGCCGCTGTAGTTGAATCCACCACTGCGGTTGTAGTTGTAGCAACACTTCTTGCACTTTTTCCTGAGAGCGAAACACCGATTATAGCGGCTATTGCCACTACACCGATTACACCTCCCGCCATTACTTTCTTATGTTTGTCCATGTCTTGGATAGCTTCTACTCTGTCCTTTACCCCTCTTAAAAATTCATTCTTTTTTTTCTTGCTCATCTTCTTTTCCTTGTCAAAATTTATTCTTGTAAATATTCTGCCAATTGTGCAAACTCTTCCAAGCTAAGGGCTTCTCCTCTTATCTTTTCAGACTTTCCAAGCAATGACAAAGCGTGAATTATTCTTTCCTTTGAAAGCTTCAGTCCGTCAAAATTTGTCAGTGAGTTCACCAAAGTCTTTCTTCTTTGGTTAAAACCTGCACGAATAATTTGAAACACCAACTTTTCGTCTACAGTCTTTATAGGCTTATCCTTATAAATATCAAGTCTTATAACACTTGAGCCGACCTTAGGCCTCGGAATAAAACAATTTGGCGGAACAAATGCCACAACATAGGGGTTTGAATAATATTGCACCGCCAATGACAATGCGCCATAATCCTTACTTCCGGGTGATGCCTGCATTCTGTCAGCCACTTCCTTTTGAATCATAACTGTAATGCTGTCAATATGTGTATGTGACTCCAAAACATTCATGATAATGGGAGTTGTAATATAATATGGCAAATTTGCTACAATTCTTATGTTCTCAAATTCGTCATACTTTTGCCTGCATTCGTCAATCAGATTTTCCAAATCTATTTTCAAAAAATCAGCATTTATTACACTTGTATTTTTATAATCTGCCAATGTCTCATTAAGTATCGGCAGCAAGTTTTTATCAATCTCAACGGCTACAACAGCCTTTGCGGCATTTGCAAGGTACTGTGTGAGCGCTCCTATTCCGGGACCTATCTCAATGGCCAAATCATTTTCTCCCAGTCCCGATTCCGCACATATCTTATCTAAGACATGTGTATCTATCAAAAAGTTCTGACCGAACTTTTTTTGAAAGTTGAAGTCATATTTTTTGATTATATCTATAGTATTTGCCGGATTAGCAATTTTTGTCATCTTAATCTCCATATGAAAATCATTTCATCTTAGGATATAATTTTCTTGCATTTTTAAAGGTCTTTTCTATAATAAAATCCCTTGAAACTCCCTTTATCTCACTTATTCTTTCTACGATATAAGTCAGATTCAAGGAAGAATTTCTCTTACCTCTGTTCGGCACCGGTGAAAGATACGGGCAATCGGTTTCAAGTACAAAGTCATCAAATGAAATATCTTCCACGGTCTCTTCAAGTTTTTTTGCATTCTTGAATGTGACCACACCGCCTATGCCGAGTACATATCCAAGTTTTATGAACTCTCTTGCCATCTCCTTACTGTAGGAATAGCAATGTATAACTCCTTTTACTCCCTTAAACTCTTTTAAAATATCCAGTGTATCCTTTGCAGCATCTCTTGAATGGATAACTACAGGATAATCATACTTCTTTGCCAACTCAAGTTGAGCAATAAAAGCCTTTTTTTGTATCTGCCTTTGTGGCTCATCGTAGTAATAGTCAAGTCCTATCTCACCTACAGCCACACATTTTTCATCTAAAAGCATCTCTTCCAATTTCAAAATGCTTTCAGAGTCTATTTCTTCACTTGAAGACGGATGAACTCCTACTGCCGCATAAACAAATTTATATTTATTTGCAAGCAAAAGACTTACCCTTGAACTTTCCATTGAGGCTCCTATATTTACAATCCTTTTGATGCCCGTATCTTCAACATTATTTAAAAGCTCATCTCTGTCTTCATTAAATGCCTCATCATCATAATGGGCATGCGTATCTATTATATAAAATTCTTCTTTTTTGTCCATGTAATATTTTCTTAAAATTTGCGTAATATTTTTATTGAAGCATATTTATCAAAAAAAATAAAACCAATAAATGTACGGGATAAAACAGATAAAATAAATATTTTAAATTTTTTCCCTTTTTTCCACTATACATATTTATAGGTATAAGGCTGAAAAATGCTGTAGGTTCAAACGCAAAAATAACTGCCGTTGCAACATTCCTATATAATGTCCTATCTCTAAAAAGGTATATACAGGCGACAGCCAATGGCCCTATAAACTCATAATCAAATTTGAGCAGCCATGCTATAAAACAGCTTACCCCCACAAAAATAATACTGAAATCAGGATATTTCCTGATACAGCAAAGCATTATTATACATATAAGAAGTTCCCACATGACATTTTGATGATATATCTCAAATACCGTATTATAAAATGCCAAATCATATGGCACTTCGGATATAATTGCAAACAATGCCAGTCTTATTATATATTTTTTTATGTTCTTTGTGTGAACAAATCCCTCAACAAGTAAAAATACATATATTGGAAAGGCAATACGCCCTATCATTCTTGAAATAAAATACAGCCTTGTAGACATATTGGCACCGAATAATAAAAAAATCAAGCCGGTTGCTCCTATATGGTCTATAAGCATTGTAAGCATTGCGATATATTTTAATACCGCACCGGAAAAAATCTTTATATTTATTTGTTTCAATTTTATTTGTTTCAATGCCACCTCCTTAAAATATTAAGGTTTTACTGTCTGTATTATGATATTTCTGAACCCGGCTTAATGTTTTTTTCAGGTGACACCAAACAGGCATTTCCCTCATTATCTTCAGCTAAAAGTATCATACCTTGACTTTCAAGTCCTGCAATCTTTTTCGGTGCAAGATTTGTTACCACCAAAACCTGCTTACCTACCATATCCTTAGCTGAATACCACTGCTTGATACCGCTAAGAATCTGTCTTGTAGTGTTTCCGACTTTTACTTGTGAACAAAGAAGCTTTTTTGATTTTGGAACTTCTTCACATTTTATTATTTGTCCGACCTGTATCTGAAGCTTTGCAAAGTCGTCATACTCTATAGTATCCTTTGCCTCTACATCTACTCCCTCTATTTCACTTGATTCTTCTTTATTTCCGTTTAGATTAAGGGATTCAACCTTCTTTAATACTTCTTCAAGTTCAAGTCTCTTGAATAAAATCTCAGGCTCCTTTGCTACGGTAGTACCACTCATAAGAAGTCCGAACTTGTTCATATCCTCAAGGCTTCTCTTATTGGTTCCGAAGTACTCAAGTATTTTCTCCGAAGTCTCAGGCATAAAGCTGTGAAGCAGTGAAGCCCCTATTGCTATAGACTCTGACAAGTTATAAATCACTGTTTGAAGTCTTTCTTTTTTATCCTCTTCCTTTGCAAGTATCCAAGGTGTAGTCTCGTCAATGTACTTATTGCATCTTTTAAACAATGTCCATATCTCGGTTATAGCGTCGGCTACACGAAGCTCCGACATCTTCTTTACCACCTTCTCGACAGTCATAAGCACGACATCCTTAAGGTCGGTATCTACTTCCATTGCTCCTGCTACGCTCTCGTCATTTGCATCTGTAAGCACTCCGTCAAAGTACTTGTTTGTCATAGATATTGTTCTGCTTACAAGGTTTCCAAGTACATTTGCAAGATCGGAGTTGAATCTTTCAACCATAAGCTCCCAGCTTATTACACCGTCATTATCAAAAGGCATCTCATGTAATACAAAGTATCTTACGGCATCCACACCGAAGAAATCCACCAAAGTGTCGGCATATATTACATTTCCCTTTGACTTGCTCATCTTACCGTCACCTTGTAAGAGCCAAGGA
>NZ_DBHIEQ010000040.1:0-10721 GCF_057250505.1 Lachnoanaerobaculum sp.
CCACGACTGTACCGCTTCTGTTCCTGAATTATTATCTATGGTAGCAGTTAAAGTTAAAGTGCCTCCAACATCAAATGCTCCTGAATTATTTAAATAAGGAAGATACAGTTTGCTTCCATCATATACCATTCCTTTATAGCTAGAAGTAATTGCAGCTCCTGATGTTCCACCTGCCACATACAAATCTTTTACAAAAGGTACCTTAGCTCCATTCTTCGATCTGAAATCAAACTTAAAGCCATTTGGTTGCGGACCTGGCGTAGCCGCCATCGCCGGCATTGCCGGTGCGAGCATGGCAAGAGCCATACTCGCAGACAATGCAGCAGCTAGTTTTGCTTTTATTGTCTTTCTTCTCATTTTTTCTCCTATGTCACTTAGTTCCAAGCACCATTGGCATCTACTGTGTAGCCGTCAGGAGTCTTCTCTCCGGCATACATAGAACCATATGGTCTGACACTATTGTTCAAGTAGTTCCACTTGAATGCAGCGGCATCCCATGCATAGGTATTCTCAGGAGTATTGGTGTTAAAGTAATACCACTTACCACCGATATTTTGCCATCCTGTAAGCATATCACCGTTTTGGTTAAGGTAATACCATCTACCGTCCTGCTTATCAAGATGCCATCCTGTTACAAGGA
Organism: Lachnoanaerobaculum sp.; assembly: GCF_057250505.1. Lineage (NCBI taxonomy): Bacteria > Bacillati > Bacillota > Clostridia > Lachnospirales > Lachnospiraceae > Lachnoanaerobaculum > Lachnoanaerobaculum sp. Next base: position 641 of record NZ_DBHIEQ010000040.1, read on the forward strand.
TGCCTGTATTGTCATTCATGTAATACCACTTGTTTGTCTTAGGATCCTTTACCCAGCCTGTTACCATCTGACCGAGGTCAGGACCTTCATTGGTATTCATATAATACCAGTTACCGTTCTTTGAGTCATATACCCAACCTGTTGCCATAGTTGACTGACCGTCAAAGTAATACCAGCGAGAAACTCTCTTTCCGGTACTGTCATTGAAGGTGATCATACCCCACATATCATTGATAGGTGTTCCTCCGTTAAGTACGAATGACCATCCCTTTGTTACAGGGTTCTTCTCCCAAGCACCGTCTACACCAAGTACGAACGCTCTTACATTACTGCCTTCGTTTCTTGCTGTACTCTGCTGTGACTTCTCTCCCGGAGTCAGAAGCTTACTTCCTCTACCGCTTGATGAGTTACCACCGCCGCTGGCACCGCCGGTTCTTCTGTTTCTGGCATCAGCTCTGTCAGTTGAAGTATTTGAATACTTGTCAATAAGTCTTCTAAGTGCATCTATTGCCTGCTGAAGCTCTGCCCAGTTTGCCATTCTAAGGTATGTTGTACCGTCAGGAGCTACAAGATCTCTTGCCTGTCTGAGGGTCTCAAGTGCATGTGCAATTGCCTCATTGATCTCGGCAACCTCACCTGCCTTAAGATACGGATCTCCTGTAAGATCTTTAGCTATATCTATAGTATCGCCAAGATCTACTCTTGCCTTTGCTACTTCTTTTCTGTTGTCAGAATAGTAAGCATAGACAATTATTCTCTTAGTTACAGGACTGGTTGTATCATATACGGAAAGCTTATCTTCCTTCTTTGACCAGTTCACATAATCATATTGTACACCGTAAATATCTTCAAAAGGAGTCTTAAGTGAGTTCGCTACATTATTTTGTGCATATGCGGTAACCACTGCATAATCACTTGCATAGTAGCTGTCTTCCACATTCTCTTTTCTTCTTATCTTAAACCTCTTATAGAAGTTTCTGCTTGTATCATTAAGATATAAATGATCAAGTGCAGGCTTGTTATCTACAAATGTAACCTTGAATGTCTTTGAGTATACAACTGCATATGTGTGTAACAACTTTCCTTTGAACTTAACAAGTCCCGCATTGTTTGCTACATCAGTTGTAATTGTCACTTCTACAGGGTTGATATTGCCTGAAGCATCAGGTGTCACATCAAATATCTGATAATCAAGCTGATCGACATCTTCTGCCGGAAGCTGTGCTATCACATCCACATCTGCATTTGATGCCGTTGCAGTAGGTATAGCATTGTTTACAAGTCTTCCGTTTACATATCTTTCAAGCTCAATGTCCAAGCTGTATGCTACAGTATGTGCATCAGGATGGTCCATACCTGATATTGAAACAGGTTTTACGGCAGTCTTCTCATTTGTCTTTGCGTCTCTCTTGTTGAATACAACCTTATATTCTATATTCGCACCGTTTACACTGTTAAGTGATCTGTCAAGCGGTGTTGTAAGTGTATTTGCAAGTCCCGGAATCTGATCAGGATCAAGTCCGAACTCACCGACACTTCCGCCTTTTATCTTTTCTGCAAGGTCCGCATCATCACCGGCTACCTTAGTCGGCTCATATACAGCCTTAAGAACGATATTTGAATTTGAAAGAGTGAATGTATAGTCAGCCTGTGTTATGTTACCGCTAACTCCTACAGCTCTTCCTGCAAGTACTTGCCAGTATAAGAAGTTCTTTCCGTTTGAATTTACAGGATCTGCATGAATTACCACAGCATCTCCCGCTTTTGCTTCATTATAGGAGTCACTTCCCACACTAGTGCTTCCTACAGACACTACATTTCCATTCTTGGTTTCGACAATGTACTTAGGTGCATCTGCCATATCACCAGGGTTTGCAATTATCTGATTTCCGTCAGGAAGCTTTGTAAGTGGATTTGGAATAGAAGAATCACCCTTCTTTCTTGCCACTACTGTATAAGTTTCATTAGGATTAAGATTGTTGAAAGTAACTGTAGCAGGACCGCTTCCTTGCGGAGTCATCCAACCATTGTCACTTCCGGGGTACTGTACGACATTTCCGTTCTCATCTATAAGTGCATAGTCTGCATCAGGATCTGCCGGATTGACAACTATCTGTGCCATACCGTCATTTTCAGGGTCATATCCTACATTGTAGTTATTATCTACTGTAGGTACATACACATCCTGTGGTGTTGATACAGATGTACCTGTGACAGATGTTCTAGGTTGTCCTACTGTTGCGACTGTATCAGGTGTACCCTCCTGTACGTCATAATGTGCACCAGGGATAAGGTTTGGAACTACTGTTCTGTTACCAACGCTCTCTCCCGGAACCACTGCTACAATATTTCCGTTCTTGTCACTTATCACATATACATTTCCAGGTGTTGTACCGTCTATCACTATCTCACCACTTCCGTCATTGCCTATACGTCCTGAAGGTGTGATATTTCCGGTATTTGTACCCCATGTATTTGGATCTTGACTGAATACCGCAGTATATGTTGCATGATTTGTCAGTGTGCTTGTCGCCTGCATAGGTGTTCCGTTAGGATCCTTCCAGCCGTTGAATATGTAGTTAGCTACAGGTGTAGCTGTAGGCAACTGTGCAGATATCTGATTCCATGTGTAATCATATGGAATATGTAATGTAGCCGGAGCTGAAATAGAACCGTTAGTTCCTGCTACGAAGTTGATATCAAACCACTCATTAGGGTTCTCACCAAACTTTGCATACAGAGTAATCGGATCGGAATCTGTTGTATGCCAGAATCTTGTAACATTTACAGGAATTGTGCACGCATCATCCTCAAACCATCCATCAAACTGATAATAACGATTTGCTGTTGTTCCAGGTACATAGTTTAATGCCTTTAATCTGTTAAAGGTATATGCCGCTGCATCTCCTGCAGGTGTTGTATCACTTACAATCATCTCATGTGTTGCTGGAGACACTAATGTACCTTTGTTGTAAACTGTTGAAACTGCAAAGTTTACATTCTTCCATTTGCTTGCATCATGGTCAAGCTTCCAGTCAACTCTTGTCGGAGAAGACGGTGGAAGTGTAGGCATATTTCCAGTTACGTCACCTGTTGCAGTATTTACTGTAACAAGACCTGCAGGGTTCATATCTACTGTAGATGAACCGCTAACCCACATATAACCGTATAGCTTATCTCCGGTTGTAGTTCCAAGAGCTGGAACTCCGGCTGATATAGCTGCACTTGGTGCAAGCTGGTCTATCTCACTTGCAAGCATTGTATCTGTGATTCTGTCATAATATCTTCTTATGAGATTTGACGCTGAATCAGGTTTGTAAACATAAGTGATAATTACATCCTGGTTCGGCATATAGCCTGAGAATGTACCGTCAGTTGTTCTGTTGTCCACTACCAAGAATCCCGGAGTTAACAATCCAAGAACATATGCTGAAGGATTCGGTGTTTCTCCTGCAGTAATATCATAGTGGTCAAACTGATAACCCGCTATATTCTGGGGTGCAGCTGTGATAGCCTGCTCAGCTCTCTTTGGTACTGCAGTGATGCCTGCTGCCAAAGGATTGCCTGCCGCATCCTGATGACGTACCGTATAGTTGAATGTTGTGCTTACATCCACTTTATAACGATAGTTTACACTAATTCCCATTGCAGGCATACTTGGAAGATCAAAATGACCTGTAGTAATATTTAGATTACCTTGACTTGCCGGCAATCTGTTTGCAGTATCATAGAGATATCCAGGAATACCAGGTGTAGGTATCAGCGGATCTGCTGTCACATGCTGTGTAATAGTATGGTTTTGTGTATCTGTTGCAAAAGTAACAGACAATGCCGGATTTGCATTCTTATGTGTAACAGTTACAGCATAAGGTGTTGTTCCAGGTGTCCACTTTGCATAGACTCTTGTCACTCCTGCCGTTGTAGGGTTAGGGAATGCTGTAAAAGCGCCCAAGTCGGTATCACCTGTGGTAAACGTTCCGCTTCCGTCAGCATCGGTATATGCAAACCATCCGTTAAATACATATCCGCTCTTTACCGGAGTAGGTAAAGTAAGAATAGATGTCCCCATAGGATTTACAGGCTCTACAAGATCTGTAATCACATTTCCGCCCTGTGTATCAAAGGCATAACGAACTTCATTTCTCTTTAACTTAATTGTAACATTCACATCCTGGCTAGGCATAGCTACAATAAGCTTACCTGTGGCATCCACAGTCACTCCTGTAGGAAGCGCTCCTCCTGAAGTATCTACAGCATCAAAGATATAACCTGTAGGTGCAGACAGCGGAATCTCAAACTGTGAACCTACCGCATATGACTTCTGATATGGGTTTGCATTTATAACAGGTACTCCGCCTACCATTGGCACAACAAGATTTGCATACGGGATACTTGAGCCGTTTTCATCTACATAGGTAAGAACTAAATCCTTTATATCTGTTGTTATATAGATAACATTTTGATTCTGTACCACTGAACTTGCTTCACCTGTAACTGCGCTTGACTCATCTCCTATTACTATATGCTGACCGTTTGTATCCGCAGTAAAGTTGGATACCGAATATGGGTAATTTGCAGGTCCGGATACAGGCCTGCCCTCAAAGTCAATAAGTGTTGTTCCCATACCTGATGCGGTAGGAAGATTTTGACTTAGAGTAACACCGATACTTGTAGCCGCATCCACCTCATTGTTTTTCTTTACCATAAACGGCTTGTTACCAAGTGATACATTGAGATCTTTTATCTTTGCAGGATCAGATACCATCGCCTTGTTACCTGTAATATTTACAGTACCGTTTAATCTAGGATTTGCAGAAGATGTTATCTTGATAGCTGGTCCGTTCTTTAAAGACTTGTTTCCTGTAACGGTAGCTGTACCGCCCGGAGAGTTCAAATCAAGGACTGCACTTCCTGATATATCCATAACAGAAGGGGTGTTGCTTCCGTCACTTGCATCATCTACATATGCATTCTCAATCTTAGAACCTGCCTTCAATGCTACTGTACCTGCACTTGCTTCTATAAGAGGTGCATTAGGCTTTGTGGTAACACTTGGCTGTGAGAAATGAGCCTCATTACCGTCTACATTGACGTCTCTAAAGCTAAGTGCTGATCCGTTGTCCTGTACCTTAAACAGTGGACCTGTAAAGTTATCACTTCTCTTTATAGTAGCAGTATCAGTCTTTATAGTGGCTGTATTGTCATGATTGTATCCTTGACCATAGCTTCTACCAGCCGGTAGTGCATTGAAGTCCGCTGTCTGAATAGTGATATCAGTACCGTTTGGAATTGTAACTGTACTGCCTATCTCAGTATCCGTCTGAAGATAGATATAGGCTTTCTTTGCACCGTTTGCCTGAATCTGTGCTACTGCATCTGCTATACTTCCTACAGGATTACCCATAAATCCCGGTGCACCTGCATTAGTATCAGCGCCTGTAGCACCTGTCTTTACATAGTAAACACATGGCTTTATAGATAGTATAAATGTAGCTACTTTTGTCTCACCTGGTAAAAGGTTAAAATAGGCTGAAAAAGCACCTGCACTGTCTCCAGGATTTACAAAACCCGAACGGCTCTGTGAAAACACCCATCTTGAGTGGTACAACGGGTTAATATTACCTGTCCAATCACTTCTAGGCGTTTGTGACCAAGAACCCACCCATACTCGGTTTTCTGAAGGATCATTTGTAGGCCTCTTTGTAATACCTGCACCATTACCTGATGTATATATATCAAATGTAGTTTGCCCAAGTGGATCATTGTCCTTAGAGTTGTGAAAATGAACCCCTTCAAACTTGGCACTAGAATCCCCATGTGATGTAACAAATATAGGCACATTATCCTGAGTTGTAATCATGGTATCAGTCTCATTACCCACCATAAAATCTACAGTGCTTGTTCCAGGGTTGTATGCAGTATATTGAACCACTATATACTGATCATCATCTGAAGGCTTAACTTCCTGACGAAGCTGAACAGAATTTGTTCCCTCATTCAATGTCAATACTTCACCATCATAGTGTGTTCCACTTCCATGCAGGCTATGAATTTTAGCCTGTGACGTGCTTGGAAATAAAGGGTTGTTAGGATCATCATTCGTAGTTCCACTGGCAACATTATCCCAAGTTTGCACAATAGGATCTAGCGGGTCTGTAGCATTATAAGGCGAACCTCCACTCTTATTCTGCACATCCGTACCTATACGATAAGGCTTACCAAATGCATAGTAACCATGCCACCAGTTATCTCTAAATGCTGAAAGGATAGTAGGTTGTGTAGCTGCTGTAGATGCAGCACTTGCTGCCTGTGAATTATCATAGTAACCACGAGTATTGTTCGATCTTGAATCTGCATCAGCAATACCTGCTATATTAAAAGTATAAGTATCCGTTGCAGTACCGCCATTGGTTCCTCGATGGAGATTACCCGGATCTCCCATTACAAATGCAGTTGAATCTGATGAACCGTAAGTAAAATTACCTACTTGTGAAACATACTTATTGTTGTTTCCTGCCCCCACATTCAAATCTGTATTCGGTTGCAACCCCGCAGCCTGCGAGGTCATACTCCCCAGCGGAACCCCTGTAAGGACCATGGCTCCTGCAAGCAATCCGGCAGTCGCCTGCTTGATCGTCCTTATTAAACTGTTTTTCTTCATATCTCTCCTCTAACTATCTGTCAAAGAGTACGAAATCACTGTCCAGATTGTTTGCACCGTCTGTTGCGAATGTGATCTCTGCACCCCATCTGTCATTTCTTTCAGCAGTAGAGTCATAGTGATAGAATCTACCGTTTTTCTTTCTCGGTCTGTCGCCGTCAGCCACTCTTGCTACGAACTTTGAGTTGTCAACTATTATCCAGTTGCCCTCGCCGTCTTTAAGTATCTTCTGACCCTTTACCTGCTTGCCGTTTGCGTCTACGACAACATATTCACCGTGACCTGTTCTTGTATCACGAAGAATTCCGTACTTAAGGTCTCCGTCAGCGTCCAATCTCAGACCGTTATAATAGAACTTGTCATTGCTCTTTGCAAGTGTACACTTAGCTCCGATAGCCTTACCGTTATCTCTGAAACCGAATACCACATTCTGGTCTCTAAGTGAAACTGTCACTTCACCTGTAACCATAGAACCGTCGTTAAGCTCATCCGTACCGAAGAGATACAAGTTACCTCTATCTATAGCTGCTATAGGTGAGTTGATTGCGTCTGTAAGGAAGTCTTCCTTATTCCACTCATCTACATCATACTTGATACCGAATGTACCGTCTTCAAGCATTACTACAAATCCTGTCTGCATACGACCTATCTCATCGAAAGCGTATTTTCTGCCAAGTACTGTAGCAATCTTGTCTTTGATGACATCTCCGTTCTTCTTTGTTCTGAACCAGCTGCGCTCTTCTGTATCGTAGTCATCCTGACTCATCACTTCATTCGGAACTGTGAATGTCCAATAGTCATCTCTTTGCTCACCGTCCGTATCAAGCGAACCATATTTTACTCTTGCGTTACTTGAAGTCGCTCTGACGTTTGCACTTCTAAGTGAAAGCTGCGGTATCATTACACCGTTTTCATCAAAGAGATAATCCTTACCGTTTATCTCTCTTTGTTTTGAACGATCTGTACTGCTTGCTACGTACTTTCTACCGTTGCTTCCAAAGTAGAGCCACATCTCGTCATACTCGCTGTAGTTTCTCTGTGCAAGCTCTGAATATCCCGGATTCTCACCCACCTGTGAGTAGAGTAACCACTGATCTTGAAGCATTGCTCCATCATCTCCGAAATAGTATACGGCAGTCTTAAACGGATTTTCATCTTCTACAGCATTACCCTCCGCATCGAAGAATCCTGTCTGCATTACTCCGTCATCATCGAAGAGATATTTCTTGCCGTTTATCTCTCTTGCGTATACCCTTCCTTCCTTACCCTTGTATGCTTTACCGTCAGGACCGAAGAAGAACCAACCTTCATTGTCGTCATCATCTTTGGTCTGTACCCAACGGTTTGCAGCCATAGCTCCATTCGCATCCAAGTAATAAGAGCTGTCTCCTATGGTAATGATTGAATCTTTTACCATATTGCCGTCATCGCCTAAATAGTACCATGCCTCGCCCGACTTACGCCAGGCATCAGACACTGCGTTGTTGGCACTATCAAGGTATCTCCACTCACCACTTGAGTTATCCCAGCCCTCTGCATGTGCAGTGCTTGGGAATACCAAGAGAAAAAGAGCGGAAATAGCCAGTAAGCCTGCTTGACTTACTAACCTCTTTTTTTTCATCAAACCACCTCCTTGATTTTTTGTCAACCGAAATACAGAGTCCTATATCATGCTCAACATACATTCTCCATATCACTGTTCAACATAGCGGCATTAACTCAGTCTCTTATATCCGGTTAATTTATTTATATATTTTCTCCATGCAAACAAGGCAACACTAAAAATATCTGCCAAATATATCAGTATCACTTTCTTCTTAGCATAAAGAAAAATATATCATATTCATATTGTAAAAACTCACTCTAATCTACAGTTTTATATATTTTTGTATCTCATATAATAATAAGTTCTTACACTTTGTGGAACTATCATCAACAATCAGTTCCTCTTTTCAATTCGCCATAAATCACCATTAAGATTTATGCCTATTTCAAACCTGCTTATGTCATAATTTACCTCACCTATCCGACAATCGCTAATTATACTATTATATTTGCATAATACTACAATATAATAGTATTAAACAGCAACTTTGTCAAATAAGTCAGCCGGATGAATATCATATATTTTTATTGTTTTTATATATTAGTCTAATTTAAACAGTCAAGTTACAGTGGTTATATTATACATGTTTTTCAAAATTTTAGCATATTTTTATTATTTGTCAATGACAAAGTTTGGTTTCACCCAATATGTTTTATATAATTTTATTTTCTTACTTTTTCATAACAAAAAATCGAATGAGTTTTCAATATGCTTATGCATATCTTAAAATACTCATCCGATTTCATTATTTATATCCTATATTATTGATGATTCTATTTACTTCTTTGCTGTTGTCTCAGGTGTCTTAACATCTGAAGGTGCCTTTGTTTCAGCGCCTGCATTATCAAGAGCTATCTTGTCCTCTGTAACTATTGCTACAGCACTGTCTTTTGTTATATTCTTGTCTTTATCTACAGATACTACGAAATAATATCCTTCAGACTCAAATACCACTGTACTGTCACCCTTCTGACCTACTGTGAGCAAAGCCTCGTTTGACTCAAGTCCTTTTTCTTCTTTTGCTTCCATCTGATCCGTTACATCGCTAAGTCTTACCTTATCTGCTGTAAAACTGAGTACATCTCCCGCCTTACCGCTTACAGCCTGCAACATATATCCACTTGTTCCGTCATTATAGTAGTGGAACTCTCTTTCAGGATTTGTATACTTTACCAGTCTCTCTCCCGCATCTTCTTTTATATCATCTGATGCCGGATCTCCGAATGCCTTACCTATATCGTCATATGACTCATCAAGGTGATTTGCTATATCATAGTTTATATCCACTTTTACTGCAGCTGCTGTTGTAGTCTCGGCTGTAGTGCTTTCTGCTGCTGTTGTACTCTCAGCTACCGCCTGGCTTGATTCATTGGTATCTTTCTTTGAGCCGCATCCGCTAAAGAGTAATGCGCTTCCCATTGTTAATCCTAAAACTGTTATTAAAAATCTTTTTTTCATAGTTACCTCCTAAGTCAAACGGCAAGACCGCCTGAATTATTTCGTTATCTGACACTATATCACCACATCCTCCTAAAAACAAGCCTTATATATGAAAGTATTTTTAAGAAACATAGTATTTTTTTATAAATACTGCTATACTTACTATGTTGTCGTCTCCCAATCTGACAATAAAAAGAAAGCTTGGAGAGTCTCCCCTCTCCAAGCTTTCGCATTGTGATTATAATGAGCTGTTTCGTTCATCTCATGTATGATGATAAACTTTAATCAGCAAAAAGTCAACCCCGACTATGATATTACAAGCTTTGCGGCGCCGTATATTCCGGCATCATTTCCAAGCTTTGCGATTACTATAT
>NZ_DBHIEQ010000040.1:10821-12567 GCF_057250505.1 Lachnoanaerobaculum sp.
AGCTTTGCGGCGCCGTATATTCCGGCATCATTTCCAAGCTTTGCGATTACTATATCCGCCTTGTTCTTTGTAATAGGTGTGTAATATATGAATTTTTCTCTTATCTTGTCTATAAGGAAATCTCCGGCCTTTGAAACACCTCCGCCTATTACAAATATCTCAGGGTCTACCGTCATTGCTATATGTGCCAGAGCTATTCCGAGGTATTTTGCCACTATGTCGACCACTTCTATAGCCAGCTTGTCTCCGGCCTTTGCCGCATCAAGTACATCCTTGGCTGTGAGGTCTTCTATCAGTGAAAGTCTTGAAGTGTCTTTTTTCTTTGCAAGAAGCTTCTTTGCTTCTCTTACTATTCCTGTGGCACTGGATATCTGCTCAAGACAGCCCTTACCTCCGCAGTTACACTTTTCGGTCTCTGATTCTCTCACATGCATATGTCCTATCTCACCGCCAAGTCCGTGTTTTCCCGGTACTATCTTGCCGTCTATTATGATGCCTCCGCCTACGCCTGTGCCGAGTGTTACCATCACAACATCCTTGATATGTTTGGCACCGCCCATCCATGCTTCACCGAGTGCCGCCACATTGGCGTCATTGCCGAGTGCTACAGGCATACCGTCCAAAAGGTCTGAAAGGATTCTTGCAGGGAATACTTCTTTCCAGCCTATATTTACAACAACTTCTATGTAACCGTTAGGCATTACAGGTCCCGGAACTCCCATTCCCACTCCTACACAGTCTGTAAGTGAAAGTCCGCCTTCTTTGAGGTTTTCTTTTATTGACTTGCCTATCTTTTCAATAAGAGCCTTTGTATCATTCCTTGGCTCCGTAGGTATCTCCCACTTTTTGAGCAATGTTCCGCTCAGTGTGAATATACCCAGCTTTACACTTGTTCCACCAATGTCAACTCCTACACATACCTGCTCCATAATTTCTCCTTTTCCGTGTTTATTTGAGTACTATACCTCTAAAGTCGTTATCCCCAAGCACTGTAAACCCTGATAAAAACCCGCTCTTTACAATCTTATGGATATTTACATCCAGGCTTCCGTTGTATTTTATTACGCCTGATGTATTCATTATAATAGCATTATCGTTTTTTGTCATATATATATATCCTTTTTGCATATCGAGCTTATTAAAATCTCCCACAAACTCTTTTTTAAGCAATACGCTTCCCGTCTTTGAATATATATACAGTGTATGATTGAATTTTTCCGAGGTGTTTTTATATACCACACATAGTCTGTCTCCCTCAAATGCTACCGCTTCTATATCATTCTCCGCCTTTATCGTCTTTACAAGTTTCGGTGAAGCTATATTCTTTGATGAGAAAAAATACAGTCCGTCCGAAGCGATTGCCACCGAGTTTATTTTATCCAGATACTTTACCCTTGCCACCATTGAAGAGACGAATTCTTCGTCAAAGCCGCCTACCACTCTGTTGGGCATATTTTTGCCTATCTCCGAAAAGTCATAGAATACCACTCTTCCCATCATGGAGCTGCCTTTCAAATACTGGAATGCGGCAAGAAGTGCGGTTCCGTCAGGAGATATTGCAATATCTGTAGGGAAACCGTCTCCCGAGAGTTTTGATTTTACGATTATATCAAGTTTTTTTCCTTCATTATCAAAAAACACTATATCTGTAGACCTCGATTCTTCCACAAGTGCCGTGACCACTCCGCTTTTTGAGACTATCGCCTTTATTATAGGAAGCTCGGTGTCTATACTTGCCGCTTTACC
>NZ_DBHIEQ010000041.1:0-11837 GCF_057250505.1 Lachnoanaerobaculum sp.
AAAAGCCGTGTACATTTGTGCACGGTTTTTTACTATATTTGCTATGCAAACATAGATATGATATAATGATAAAAATGTTTTAATTAGTTTTTAGTGGGAGAAGGTATGCTAAACGAAGAGAAAATAAGACAGATGACTGAATTAGCATTATTGAAAAAACGAAAGGGCGAGCAGATGTTTGAGATTGATAATTATTTCAGAGAAGACTATGTGGGTAAACATATGCTTAGGTCTTTTTTTGTTTATACTATCTGTTTTGCTCTTATAGTTGTTTTGGCCGTCCTTTATAATTTAGAGGGTCTGATGTCAAGTGCTAATCCTATAGGATTGCTTTCGGTTATATATATTTTGATATATATATTGGGGCTGCTTACATTTGAGATGATTACATATAGATTTTTTTCAAAAAAATATGACGAGGCACAGAAAGACTTGAAGATATATAATGACAGATTGAATTATTTTGAAAAAAAGTTTGACAATAAAGAGAAGTTGCCAAATAACGGAGGTTAGAATGCTACAGCTATATGTGTTCAGAAACATCTTAAAGAGTTTTTATGCGAAATATTATTCGATAATAGATAAAGGAATTAAATATATAATATTGTTTACAGCTATGATGCTTATCAATATGAATCTGGGGTATCAGACTAAGCTTGCCGTGATACATATACCGATAGTTTTATCGGTAATAGGCGCTTTTTTGCCGTATATGGCAGGTGTGGTTATAGTGGCGATATTTCTCTTGATACACTTGTTCACGGCATCGTTTGAGTTGGCACTGATTGTGGGAATAATATTTATACTGACAATCTTACTATATTATAGTTTCGGCAAGAAAGACAGCGTGCTTTTGATCCTTGTTCCGATATTTTTTGCAATTAAGATACCGTATGTAATTCCGCTTGTAGTGGGACTTATGGGAAGTGCGGTAAGTATTATACCTATTTTGGCGGGAGTGCTTATTTATTTTACCTGCCTGTTTGCAAAGCAAAATATCGGACTGCTTACAAACACTCAATCTGTGGATATTGCACAGAGATATACACAGGCAATCAACGGTATTTTTTCCAACAAGACTTTACTTTTGTTTTTGATTGCATTTGCACTTGCTACATTTATAGTATATATGGTACATAATCAAAATATAGATTATGCGTGGCAGATTGCAATTGCTGCAGGTACCATCACTCTTTTGGTAAGTATTTTTGCAGGAGATTTTATTTTTGATATATCGCTTCCTCTTTTGGAGTTTATAATAGGACTTGTAATATCTGTGATTTTTGCATATATCTACAACTTCTTTGTATTTTCTGTAGATTATACAAGGACCGAGTATGCCAGGTTTGAGGATGATGATTATTATTATTTTGTCAAGGCTATACCGAAGATTACTATTACAGCCGCGGACAAAAAGGTACAGTCGTTCAGTACAAAGAAGAAGAACAAGAATAATGGGGGTAGTGAATGAACATAATCACGAGTTTGATGCGTGATGGACTTTCATATTTTCCACATATTGAATTTTTAAATGTAATTGAAATACTTATTATTGCATACATTGTATATGAAATAATGGCGTGGATTACTAAGACCAGGGCATGGACATTGCTTAAGGGCTTGCTGATTATAGTAGGTTTTACCATAGCGTCATATATATTACATTTTGATGTTATACTGTGGATAATGGGAAGGATTGCGACCATTGCGGTTACTGCACTTATTATAATATTTGCTCCGGAGCTTAGAAAGGCTCTTGAGCAGCTTGGAAATAAGAATATAATGAATATCCTCGCCTTTGACAGTAAGTCAAGCGATGACGGTATAAGTGAGCGTACGGTTGATGAACTTATAAATGCGGCCTTTACCATGTCAAAACCTAAGACCGGTGCTTTGATAGTGATTGAGAGAAATGAGAATCTGGCTTATATAGAAAATACAGGTATCTTAATAAACGGTATAGTATCAAGCCAGCTTCTTATAAATATATTTGAGCACAACACTCCGCTACATGACGGTGCGGTACTGATACGTGGTAATACTATAGTTTCAGCTACTTGCTATCTCCCTCTGTCAGAGAATATGAGGATAAGCAAGGATCTTGGAACCAGACATAGAGCGGCTATAGGTATAAGTGAGGTTTCGGATTCAGTTACAATAGTTGTATCCGAGGAGACCGGAAGGGTATCTGTGGCGATTGGCGGTAACTTGATAAAGGTAAATGACGGTGAGGAGCTTAAGAAAGAACTTTCTGTTTTATTGGAAGACAGGAAGGAAGATAAGAAGGTCTCTTTATTGTCGAAGCTGTTGAAAGGGAGAGGTAATGATAAAGACAAATAATCTTGTTTTGAAAATTAGCTCTTTGGCTGTGGCATTTTTGGTATGGATTATTGTGGTAAATGTGTCAAATCCTATAGTGACAAGGAACATAAGTGTACCTTTGAATGTGGTAAATGCAAATATTATCACAGATGCCGGTAAGACATATTCACTGATGGGAGCTAATTCGGTAACGGTAAGCTATGAGGTTCGAAGCAGAGACCAAAGCAGGATAGCGGCCTCAGACTTTAATGCGTCTATAGACCTTGGAGATATGTATGATATAACGGGTGCCGTACCGATTGCGGTAGAGGTGGTCAATAATAAGGACCTGATAATCGGTGCGGTGGCGTCAAAACCGAGTATTGTCAGGGTAAGTATCGAGGACCTTCAAAGGAAGGAGTTCACACTTACCACGAAGATTACCGGCACTCCTTCAGACGGGTTTTCCGTAGGAGAGGTAAAACTTGACAAGACCAATGTGGTTGTTACAGGTCCGGTATCGGTAATCGGTCAGATCAGTCAAATAGGTGTGGAAATAGATGTATCAGGTCTTGACAGTGATGAGAGCGGAAGAGCCGAACTTAAATATTTTGATGCCAACGGCAATGCGTTCGTTATATCGGACAGCAGAGTCAGCAAGAGCTTTGACAATGTAGGATACAGCCTTGTTATGTTGAACGGAAGGACGCTTGCGCTGAATTTTGATGTAGGCGGAACTGCCGCACAGGGTTATAAGTTCACAGGAGCGGAAAGCACTACAAAGTCTATACAAGTAAGAGGTCAACCTGAAGTGCTTGAGGGACTTGATTCCATAACAGTTCCTGCAAGTGCACTGAGTGTTGAGGGCGCAACAGGTGATGTGACATTGACTATTGATATAAAAGATTTTCTTCCGTCAAATGTTACGGCCGTGGGAGATACCAAAGTGAATGTAACATTAAAGGTGGAGGCGCTTGATAAGAAGTCTCTTACTCTGACTGTAAACGATTTGAATATAGTGGGAGCCAAGCCGGGTGTGGTGCCAAATATTGTTCCTGAAAAGATTACAGTGGTGGTATCGGGACTCAGTGCAAATCTTGAGTCTGTGACCAATGAAGATCTTAAGGCGACACTGGATGTAAGCGAGATGAATTCAGGAAGCAATACGGGTAGCCTTAAGTTTGAGCCTGCTACAGGGCTGAGTGTGGATTCATACACTCCTTTTGAAGTGATTATAGGAAATCATACAAGTGAAAAAAATGAAAAGGATGAAACAACAACAGCAGCGGAACAAGGCAGCACGGAGACTGCATCATCTGCTGAAAATTAGGGAGGATTTTGCATGGTTTCAGAAGAGTTGAAGGTGATAAATCCAAGCGGTTTGCATTTGCGACCGGCAGGCAGTTTGTGTAAAGAGGCATTGAAATATGATTCAAAAATAAATATTATATTTAAAGATGCTACGGCAAACGCTAAAAGTGTACTTAGTGTACTTGCCACATGTGTGAAATGTGGTGATGTAATCACTATTACATGTGAGGGAAAAGATGAGAAGGAAGCAATGGAAGCATTAAGGAATTTGATAAATTCCGGTTTTGGCGAAGTAAAGTAAGTAGAGGTTTACGATGAAGATTTATGGTGTAGTAGCAGCCGAGGGTATAGGCATCGGTATTGCAAAAGTAGTCAAAGAGCAGAGTTTTGAGGTTGTAAAAAGAACTGTTTCAGATATTGAGGCCGAAGTGACCAACTTTACAGAAATTTTGGAACTTACCAAGGCCGAGACTGAGGAAATGTCAAGGTCGCTTGAGAAGAATGCTTCAGCAAAGGAAGCTGAGATTTTGGTTGGACATATGATGCTGATGTCTGACCCTATGCTTATTGATGAGATGGTAAATCTTATAAAGAATGAAAAGATCTGTGCAGAGTATGCAGTGGAAGAGGTATGCAATCAATATGCGGCTGTATTTGCTTCAATGGATGATGAGCTTATGCAACAAAGAGCGGCAGATATGAGAGATATAAAGGACAGACTCATTAAGAAGATTATGGGAATTGAAAGCAGCGACCTTTCAACACTTCCGCACGGAAGTATTCTGGTAGCCAAGGATCTTACACCGTCTATGACTGCCGGGCTTAATCCTGAGAATGTACTTGGTATTGTGACGGAGTTCGGCGGAAAGACATCACATTCCGCAATACTTGCAAGGGCGCTTGAGATACCTGCCGTAGTAGGATTGTCTGATTTGCCGGAGGATATTGAAGACGGCAGTGAAATTGTACTTGACGGTGAGAGCGGTGAGGTCATTATACTTCCTACCGAGTCCGAGAAGAGCGAGTATAGAGATAAGAAGAAAAAATATGATGAAGCTAAGAAACTTCTGAAGAAATATTTGACACTGCCAAGTGTATCCAAAGACGGTAAACAGGTGGAGATAGTAGGAAATATCGGCAGCCCTGATGATGTCAAGAAGGTAATAGAAAACGGCGGAGAGGGTATAGGACTTTTCAGAACCGAGTTTTTATTTATGGACAGAGACTGTATGCCTACTGAAGAGGAGCAGTTTGAAAGCTATAAGCAGGTAGCTACAGCTATGGAAGGAAAGCCTGTAATCATCAGAACTCTTGATATAGGTGGAGACAAGGAAATTCCATATATGGGCATTGCACAGGACGAAAACCCTTTCCTCGGATACCGCGCCATAAGACTTTGTCTTGACAGAAAGGATGATATCTATATACCTCAGCTTCGAGCATTACTTCGTGCAAGTGCTTTCGGAAATATAAAGATAATGTTGCCGCTTATCACATCAATGGATGAAATAAGAGAGGCTAAAGCTCTTATAAAGAATATAAAGGCTGAACTTGATGAGAAGAATATTACATACAATAAGGAT
Source organism: Lachnoanaerobaculum sp. (assembly GCF_057250505.1). Taxonomy (NCBI): domain Bacteria; kingdom Bacillati; phylum Bacillota; class Clostridia; order Lachnospirales; family Lachnospiraceae; genus Lachnoanaerobaculum; species Lachnoanaerobaculum sp. The sequence continues at coordinate 5,196 of NZ_DBHIEQ010000041.1, forward strand.
ATTGAAGTAGGTATAATGGTTGAGACCGCTGCGGCTTCATTGCTTGCAGATCTCTTTGCCAAAGAGGTGGATTTCTTCAGCATCGGTACAAATGATTTGATTCAGTACACAATGTCTGTGGACAGAGGTAATGTAAAAGTTGCCAATCTGTATTCGGCATTCTCACCTGCAGTACTGAGAAGTATCAACAGAGTCATCACAGAGGGCAAAAAGGCCGGAATTATGGTAGGTATGTGCGGAGAAGCTGCAGCCGATCCTTTACTTGTACCTGTGCTTTTAGCTTGGGGTCTTGATGAGTTCTCCATGTCCGCCTCAAGTATATTAAAGTCAAGACAGATAGTTTCACTTTGTGACAGTAAGGACTTAAGAGCTAAGGTTGATAAGGTGCTTGAGATGGGATGTGAGAGTGAAATAAAAGATTATTTGAAAAAAATATCAGAGGAGTTTGGATGTTAATATATCTTATAGGCAGTCTTTTGGCTTATTTACTTTCCCGGACGGGGCTATACGCCCTGTCCGGGATTGTTCAGATTATAGTGGCACTATATCTTTATATAAAGGAATGCAGATATTCAAAGTCTTTAGTGAACCTTCGAGGAATATTTTCATTTGCATTTGTAGGAGGAGAGGGACTTTCAGCAATAAAACTGTCACATTTGGCAAAACCTTGGAGTAATACGACATGGATTTGTCTTTGTCTGGCTTTCGGATGCTTTTATATGATGTTTGAATGGCTGGAGAGATATCTTGGAAATCCTTATAAAAATAAGGAAGCAAGAGTCATTGAAAAGAGTAATGAAAACAGGCTGTATATATGTATAGTGATGCTTGCAATGATTTCCGTAGTTGCATTTAACATAGAGGCTATAAAACTTGGATTTATACCTTTTTTCTTAAGGGGAGTACCTCATGCGTATTCATACTTTCATGTCTCGGGAGTACATTATTTTACGGTGAGCTGTATTCTTGTGCCTTCACTCAGCATAATATATCTAAGTGAGGAGAAGGAGTTAAATGCTGTAAAATGGGTATTCCTTGTGTTTGCAAATATTGTTGCTATGCTGATACCTATACTCTGTGTTTCAAGGTTTCAGTTTATGTTTGCGGTACTGATGGCCTTTGTAACCTTGCTTATTTTAAAAAGAGATAAGATAAAACCTCTTTATTTTATAGCGGTTGTACTGATTATTGTACCGGTATATCTGCTTTTAACAGTTGCAAGGAGCCACAATGTGGAGTATCTTGACGGCATCTTTGAGATGAAATACAATCTGCCTATTTTTATTACTCAGCCATATATCTATATTGCAAACAATTATGATAATCTTGATACTTTGATTAAGGAATTGCCCAAGCACAGCTTCGGACTTAAGGGGCTTTTCCCGCTTTGGGCTCTTTCAGGACTCAAGTTCATATACCCTAAGCTTGTTGATTTTCCTATCTTTGTAAATAAGACCGAGCTTACTACGGTGACATTGTTTTATGACGCTTTTTATGATTTCGGTATAATCGGTGTGGGAGTATTTTCAGCCATACTCGGAGCGGTAAGCTTTTTCTTCGAAAAGTGGATAAGGAGTGCAAAGCACGCCGTTTTTTATATGATATATGCACAGTGGTTTGTATATCTGGCGTTGTCGTTTTTTACCACTTGGTTTTCAAATCCCGCTACATGGTTTTATTTTATTGTAACGGCGATTATATTTTTTATTTGTGAACAAAAGGGTAGGTAAGTTATGGACAATATGAGCGTTTTGGACAGACAATATAAGGAAATGACTGAGACTTCCGTGGAGAAGCTCATCTTGCGACTAAGTGTGCCTACTATAATAAGCATGCTTGTCACTAATATCTATAATATGGCGGATACATTCTTTGTAGGAAAGCTTGGAACAAGTGCTTCCGCCGCTATTGGTATAGTTTTTTCTCTTATGACTATAAATCAGGCGCTTGGATTTATGTGCGGCCACGGATGCGGTTCAAATATATCCAGAAAGCTTGGAAATAAGCAGGGAGATGAGGCCATCAAGTTTGCATCTACAGGATTTTTCATGTCACTGTTTCTAGGTGTGCTTATAATGATTATAGGTATAATATTTATGGAGCCGCTGCTTAGGATAATGGGCAGTACGGACACTATAATGCCTTACGCAAAATCTTATGGCATATGTATACTTTTGTCAGCTCCTTTTATGACCGGAAGCTGTGTGTTAAATAATGTTCTCAGATATGAGGGTAAGGCAGCTCTTGCAATGGTGGGGCTTACTCTTGGAGGTGTATTGAATATTATAGGTGATCCGATATTTATATTCGGACTCAATATGGGTACTTTGGGAGCGGGCATATCTACTGCGGTTTCACAGGTTATAAGCTTTTTTGTTTTGCTTTCCATGTTTGGAGGAGACAGGACGGTATCAAGGCTTAGGTTTTCGGCGGTTTCATGGGATATAAAGGATATTCTAAATATATTGTATACAGGCTTACCAAGTCTTATCAGACAGGGAATGATGAGTGTGTCTACAATGGTGCTTAATTATATGTCAATGCCTTACGGTGATGCGGCCATCGCCGCAATGAGTATTGTAAGCAGGGTTTGTAATTTCATATTTGCCATCGCGCTCGGTATATCACAGGGGTTTCAGCCGGTATCGGCTTTCAACTACGGTGCAAAGAAGTTTAAGCGTGTAAAGAGGGCGTTTGTATTTTGCTGTGGGCTAAGTATGATAATCCTTGGAGTTTTAAGTGTGCTTTCACTTATTTTTTCAGGTCATATAATAGGGCTTTTCAGAGATGATGCGGATGTTATAAGTGTAGGAACTTTTGCACTTAGAGCACAATGTATAGTTTTGTTTATATCACCTATTACATTGGCCGCAAGTATGATGTTTCAGGGGGCAGGTGAAAACCTCGCTTCGTCAATAGCATCTTTTTTAAGAAGCGGAATTACCTTTATACCGATGGTTGCCGTACTTCCGAGGTTCTTTGGAATATATGGAATACAGCTGGCTCAGCCTGTGGCGGATGTGATTTCGTTTGTTATTGTAATGCCTCTTATTGTAAGGTTCTTTAAAAAGATAAATGCATAAATTTCATTGTATAATATTGACAATTTTTAAATTTTAAAGTATAAAGTAATAAAACCGTTGATTGGGAGAAAAGAAATTAGTTACTTACAGAGAGTCGGAGGTGCTGAGAACCGATAGTGATGACGATTTTAATATGGACCCATGAGGGCGAGGTGAAAGGAAACAAGTAGCTAAGACGGGTGCTCCCGTTACTGGGCAGAAAATGTGTCGGCATTTTTGTAGAGAGAGTATTTTTACTAATGAAGGTGGTATCGCAGGCTTTGCTTGTCCTTTGGGATGACAAGGCCTTTTTTAGTGCATAAGTCACTGTCGGTAAATTTACTCCAATATCAGATGCCTAAGGAGGAGAAATGAATTTAATAAAGAAACTTGGAATTATCGCAATTGGTGCAGTACTTATGGCAGGTTGTACACCTAAGTCTGTAGTAACACAGAGCAGTGATAATGCTGCTGTATCGGAGAGTTCGGCTACAGAATCATCTAAAACAGAGAGTGCGGCTGCGGATACAAACAAGGACATGAAAAAAATAGGTGTAATACAGCTTGTAGAGCATAAGTCACTTGATATAATATACAATTCATTCAGAGATGAATTAAAGGAACTCGGTTATGTGGACGGTGAGAACGCAAAGATTACATTCCAAAATGCACAGGGAGATATGGCAAATATCACAAGTATTGTACAGGGATTTGAAGGAGATAAGCAGGATGTAGTGGTAACTATTGCAACACCTGTAGCACAGGGAGCAATGAGCCTTACAAAAACAACACCTGTAGTATTCTCCGCGGTAACAGATCCTATAGGGGCAGGTGTGCTTACAGATATGAATGCACCTGACAAGGGAATGACAGGTACAAGCGATGCGGTACAGATAGATAAGATAATGGACCTTGCACTGCAAATTACTCCTGATGTAAAGAAAGTAGGATTTATCTACAATCCGGGAGAGGATAACTCTGTAACCAACTTAGGTTTACTTGAGAAGTATACAAAGGAGAAAAATCTTGAACTTCAGACAGTAAGTATCTCAACAAGTGCGGACCTTCAGACAGCGGCAGCATCACTTTTTGAGAAAGTTGATATGATATTTGTTTCAAATGACAATACGGTAGCCGAGGCAATGCCTATACTTACATCAGAGGCAATCAAGGCTAAGAAACCTGTATATGTAGGTGCAGATTCAATGGTAATGGACGGAGGTCTTGCTACAGTAGGTATTGACTATACAGATCTCGGAAAAGAAACGGCAAAGATGGTGGATGAAGTACTTAAGGGTAAGCCTGTAAATGAAATACCTGTAAAGGTGTTCAAAGATGATCTTTTCATATATGTAAATACAGATACTGCTAAGGCGCTCGGTATAGAGATACCTGACAGTATCAAGAATGATAAGAAGTTTGTTGAAATCAAATCAAATAAGTAGGAGAAAAAATGACATTATCAACATTACTGGGAAGTATTGAATTAGGACTGATATTTGCAATATTATCATTGGGACTGTTCATAACTTTTAGGATTTTGGATTTGCCGGATCTTACGGTAGACGGAAGCTTTGTTACAGGGCTTGCATACAGTGCGGTATGGTCCGTAGCTAAGAATCCGCTTATGGGAATTATAATGGGAGTACTTGGAGGAATGCTTGCAGGCATTGTTACAGGTATACTTAATACAAAATTGAAAATACATGCTATACTTGCCGGAATATTGACCATGACAGGATTGTATTCCATAAATCTTTTTGTAATGGGTGATAAGCCGAGTGTTTTCTTCTATGGCGAGAAGACGATATTTACTCCTTTTGAGGGCAAGTTCTTTCTTGCAGGTGTGGATATAGGAAAACTGATATTGCTTTTGATAATAGTGGCGGTATTGGTGACAGTACTCAAATTGTTTTTGATGACACAGATAGGCCTGTCACTTCGTGCTACAGGTGATAATGAGGCTATGGTCAGAAGTTCAAGTATAAATACCGATGCTATGAAAGTTTTGGGATTTGCACTTTGCAATATACAGGTAGGGCTTTCAGGTGCAATATACGCACAGTACAATATGACGGCTACACATGGTGTGGGAACCGGAATGCTTGTGCTGGGACTTGCAAGTATTATAATAGGCGAAACCGTTATAGGTAAGAGAGGTATGTTAAGGCACCTTATTGCGGTGGTAATAGGCGCGATAATATATCGTATAATGCTTGCAATTGCATTCAGCCTTGGCTTGCCTGCAATATATCTGAAGCTCTTCTCGGCTGTGATAGTAGTGCTTGCAATCAGTATACCTTTGATAAAGCCTATATTGCTTAGATGGAGGAAGATACATGCTGGAAATTAAAAATATCAATGTTATATTCAATAAGGATACGGTAAATGAAAAGAAAGCACTGTGTGATCTGAGTCTTACATTAAATGACGGCGATTTTGCTACGGTTATCGGCAGCAACGGAGCCGGAAAGTCCACTATGTTAAATGCCGTTTCAGGTAATATAGAGGTGGAGAGCGGCAGGATATATAATAACGGACAAGATATTACCTATATGAAGGAGCATAAAAGAGCAAGGTTTATAGGAAGATTATATCAGGATCCGCTAAAGGGTACGGCTCCACATATGACTATTGAGGAGAATATGGGACTTGCCTACAGCCGCGGAAAGAAGATAAGATTCGGATTCGGTGTAAGAAAAAGTGACAGAGAGTATTTCAAATCTGTCTGTGCAAAGCTTGGTATAGGGCTTGAATACAGGTTAAAGAATGAAGTTGGAGGATTAAGCGGAGGACAAAGACAGGCGCTGACACTTTTGATGGCGACTATGGAAACTCCGGAGTTGCTTTTACTTGATGAGCATACTGCGGCACTTGATCCGAAGACCAGTAAGAAGATAATGGAGATAACAAACAGGATTGTTACAGAAAATCATATTACAACACTGATGATTACACATAATATCAGGGATGCGCTGGATTTCGGTAATAAAACTATAGTTATGAACAGCGGTAAAATACTGACCGTATTGGAGGGAGATATGAGAAAGAATATGACAATCGCAGATGTGATGAAGTTGTATTCGGAAACCGATGCGGTGCTGAGCGATAAGATGATACTTGGTTAATATATAAAAAGGACTGATGTCTCATACATGACTGTATGAAGCATCGGTCCTTTATTTTATTCTCCCGGTCCTACAAGTATAGGCGATGCCTGACCTCCGGGACCTTCGGTTGAGCCCGAAGGTCCGGGGCTCGTATGAGGTTCGTCATTTTTCGGAGCAGATACTCCCGGACCGTGCAGTACATCCGAATCATCATCACTCTTTGTAGGAGGAGTTGATTTTATATGTGCCGGAGCGGTGGTCTCAGGAGTGACTATATCTGACGGCTGCTTTTTCTTATTCTTTTTGTCCGGTTTGCTTGGAGTTATAACAGGGCTTGGAGACTGATTTGCTCCGGCAGTGTCACTACCGGGTGCTACACCGACAGAAACATTATTTTTTTGCCTTGGCGTGACTACAGGGTGGTTAGCGTTCGGAGCCACGCCGACATCCTGATTGTCAGTGGCACCTTC
>NZ_DBHIEQ010000042.1:0-11622 GCF_057250505.1 Lachnoanaerobaculum sp.
GATGTGGATATATCTTCAACAATGATTAGAGAGCTGGCAAAAGCGGGAGAAGATATAGAAAAATATGTTCCGAAAAGTGTTTGCAGGTATATAAAAGAGAATAAAATATATGTTTGATTTCAGTCGTGAAAATATTGACCTTATAAAGGCGGATTTAAAAGAAAAGTTACCGAAAAAAAGATATGAACATACTCTTGGAGTAGCGTATACTGCGGCGGCGCTTGCCATGTGCTACGGTGAAGATATATTGAAGGCGGAACTTGCAGGAATTTTACATGATGTTGCCAAGGCTAAAAAATCTTCTGAGCTTAAGGATGATATGAAAGGATATATCGATCCTTATACAGACGGAGATTATGTGGCTTTGATAGCTGATAAGGCACCGCAGATTCTTCATGCCGTATACGCACCGTATTTGGCAAAAAAAGACTATAGAATAGAAGATAAGGATATACTTTCGGCGATAAGATGGCATACTACCGGTAAAAAAGATATGACTATGTTGGAAAAAATTGTCTTTGTTGCAGATTATATTGAACCTAACAGAAAGAAATTGCCTGACCTTGACAGGATAAGGACTCTTTCTTTTCATGATATATCTGAGGCGGTGAAGGTGATAGCGAAGTCGACTATTGAATATTTAGGTAGCCAGGGGATGTATATTGATAAGTTCACATATGAACTAAGTGATGAGGTGTAGATGGAATTAAAAGAGATTGTAAAAAAGATTTATAATATTATTGAGGATAAAAAAGGCGATGATATTAAGGTCATCGATATCAGTAAAGTAAGCTCAATTGCAGATTATTTTATAATAGCAAGTGCCAACAATATAAATCAGGTACAGGCTATTTCAGATGAAATAGATTTTGTTTTGGGAAAAGAGGGAATACTTCCGAAGGCTGTTGAAGGAAATAAGAATGCTACATGGGTGTTGCTTGACTACAGAGATATAGTGGTGCACATTTTCCTTAGAGAGGACAGAGCATTCTATGATCTTGACAGAATCTGGAGAGACGGAACGGAAGTAGAGATATAGACATAAAAGAAAGCTGCCACTTCATTGTGACAGCTTTTTTAAGCTCGCGATCGGACTCGAACCGACGACCTACTCATTACGAATGAGTTGCACTACCAACTGTGCTACACAAGCATATATACAAACAAAGGAAGAGCTTATCTCTTCCTTAGATGACCAATCCGGGAATCGAACCCGGGTTTACGCCGTGAGAGGGCGTCGTCTTAGCCGCTTGACCAATTGGCCGAAAAATCGGGATATTAACTTTTAGATGACCAATCCGGGAATCGAACCCGGGTTTGCGCCGTGAGAGGGCGCCGTCTTAGCCGCTTGACCAATTGGCCGAAAAAATCGAGGTGACAAGATTCGAACTTGCGACCTCAGCGTCCCGAACGCTGCACTCCACCAAACTGAGCCACACCTCGAGAAAATCAAGCAGGGGAAGAGGGGCTCGAACCCCCATTTACGGTTTTGGAGACCGTTGCTCTACCATTGAACTATTCCCCTCTGCAAGGTACTTTGATACTATATCAGTAAAACTTTAATATGTCAACAATTATTTTTATTTTTTAAAAAAAGTTTTTGTTGAAAAAATTTATATTAGTATTATAATCTAAGTAATATATCAAAGGGGTGCTTATACGGCTGAGAGAGGTTTTACCTTAACCCATAACCTGATCCGGGTAATGCCGGCGTAGGAAAGAAAACAGACTGCCGTATGGCAGTCTGTTTTTTTGGAGGGAGACATATGAATGCAAGCGTAGCGATACAGACATTACCGGAGGTTTATGACAATGATGAGACAGTCAGGATAGTGGACGAGGTAATAGCTTATATAAAGAGTACAGGATATAAGTATTATGTAGGTCCGTTTGAGACGACTATTGAGGGTGATTATGACGAGCTTATGGACATAGTAAAAGAATGTCAGCATATAGCGATAAGGGCAGGGGCACCTGCGGTAATGGCATATATCAAGGTAAGCTTCAAACCGGACGGAGATTTACTTACAATAGACAGAAAGGTAACAAAACACCATTTAGATGAAAAATAAAAAAGACAGTATATATCCGATTGCTTTCGGCATTGTATTTTTGGCGGTTTGGCAGATACTTTGTACATCGAAGGTGATACCGGAGTTTTTGATGCCGTCACCCATTCAGATAGTAAAGGCATTGGTAGAAGATTTTCCTCTGCTGATGTACCATCTGGCCGTTACATTGGCGGAAAGCCTGATCGGACTTTTACTGGGCGTATTACTTGGACTTATATTTGCACTTTTGATGGACAGATTTATAAAGGTATATAAGACCTTTTATCCTTTTGTTATCATTTCTCAGACCATACCGACAATAGCCATAGCGCCGCTTTTGGTACTTTGGTTCGGATACGATTTGTTGCCGAAGGTTATACTTATAATACTTGTTACATTCTTTCCTATAACGATAGGGCTTTTGGAAAGCTTTAAGAGTGCAGATAAGGATGAGATAAACCTGCTTAAGTCGATGGGTGCAAGTGAGTTTGATATATATAAGTTTATCAAGCTGCCGTCTTCTATGGGGAAGTTTTTTGCTGCACTTAAGATTTCAGCTTCATACTCTGTGGTAGGAGGAGTGATATCCGAGTGGCTTGGCGGGTTTAGAGGACTCGGAGTGTATATGACCAGAGTCAGAAAGGCATATGCCTTTGACAAGATGTTTGCAGTTATTATTATTATTTCAATACTCAGTTTATTATTATTAAAGGCGGTGGATTTGTTACAAAAATTATCCATGCCGTGGGAGGAAAAATGAGAAAGACAGTTAAGAATTTATGTGTAGGTTTAAGTTTGTTTGCTATAGCCGTGGCAAGTATGGCTTGCGGTGCTCAAAAGCAGTCGGATTCGGGAGAGAAAAAACTAAAGCTGGTGCTTGACTGGACACCCAATACCAATCATACAGGCCTGTATGTGGCAATGGAGAAGGGGTATTATAAGGATGCAGGCATTGAGCTTGAGATAGTACAGCCGCCTGAAGACGGTGCGGAGGTTTTGGTTGCAAGCGGTAAAGCCGATTTCGGTATATCTTTTCAGGACACTTTGGCAGGTGCACTGTCAAAGGCCGATCCGCTTCCTATAAAGGCTGTTGCAGCAATAACACAGCATAACACCTCGGGAATAATGTCAAGAAAGGGAGACGGCATCACAACTCCTAAAGGACTTGAGGGTAAAAAGTATGCTACATGGGATCTTCCGATAGAAAAAGCAATTATAAAAAATGTGGTGGAAAAAGACGGAGGCGACTTTTCAAAGGTTGAGCTTGTGCCTTCTACAGTCACTGATGAGGTATCGGCACTTAGCACAAAGCAGATAGATGCTGTGTGGGTATACTACGGTTGGGCAGGTATTGCAGCCAATGTAAAGAATTTTGAATTTGACTATTTTGCATTTAAAGATATCAATCCGACATTTGACTATTACACTCCGGTAATCATTACAAATGACAATATGATAAAAAATGACAAAGATACCGTCAAGAAGTTTTTGGATGCTACTAAAAAGGGATATGAGTTTGCGGCAGGCAATCCTAAGGATGCGGCGGAAATCTTACTTAAGTATGCCCCTGAGATTGACACAAAGCTTGCAAGCGCGTCACAGGAGTACTTATCCGCTTGCTATATTGATAAGGATGTTCCTTGGGGATATATCGACAGTGAGAGATGGAAAAACTTCTATAGATGGCTGAACGATAATAATCTGTTGGAAAGTCAGATAGATGAGGGAGCAGGACTTGATAATGAATTTATCACAAAATAGCGAGCCTCTTTTAGAGGCTAAGGATATAGGCTTTGCATATGACAAAAGAGAGATAATTACAGGTGTAAATTTGAAATTGTATAAAAATGAGCTTGTATCATTGCTTGGAGTAAGCGGAAGCGGTAAGAGTACTCTTTTTAATATAATTGCAGGTCTTTTAAAACCCGATACGGGGAAAATAGTATATGAAGGAGAGGATATAACCGGAAAATCGGGTATTATAAGTTACTCATTTCAAAAAGATCTTTTGCTTCCGTATCTAAAAATCGAGGAGAATGTGGCATTACCTCTTCTGATAAAAAGAGAAAAAAAGAGTACAGCAATAGAAAAAGCAAAAGAAATGTTAAAAGAGTTTAAGCTTGATGCATATGCAAATAAGTATCCGAGGGAACTCTCAGGAGGTATGAGACAGAGAATCGCACTGCTTAGAACTTATCTTTTTTCAAAAGATGTGTCCTTACTTGACGAGCCTTTTTCAGCACTTGACGCCATTACAAAGGATGAGATGCATGAGTGGTATATGAATATGAGGAGAAGATATAATACTTCCACCATATTTATAACTCATGATGTGGATGAGGCGATACTTTTATCGGACAGGATTTATATATTGGGGAATACACCGTCAACTATAAAAGCTGAACTTAAAATAGAGGTAAATAACAGAAATAATGATTTCAAACTCAGTGAAAGCTTTTTGAAGTATAAAAAAGAGGTTTTAAGAAATCTTGAAAACGGCAGTGAGGGTAAAAAGTTTTAGATTAAGTACCCCTTGGAGTGTTGATAATCCGAGGGGTATTTGTATCAGTTTATTTTCTTCAGTTCATAAAGATTCATAAGTTCAAATGTGGAAAAGTCAGGCATCGGTGCAAATGAACATTCAAGGTATCTGTCACTTTCTTTTGCGTCCATGCTGAAAATATAGTTGTAACCGCATTCAAACAGATAGTCTGGAGAAAGCTCATTACTCGGACCGTAAATTCCCTTAAGTTTTGCATTGCTGCAAGCCTTTAATATGTCAAGGTAGGATTCATTGACTAAAGTGGAGCCGGACATGATGACCGCATCAAGACTTTCAAGCACATCTCTATGGTTCAGAGCGTCATCACCCAGATGGAAGAATATGTTCTTCGGGTAAACTTCTGTACTGTCTTTTGAAATCCTGTAACTTAAGATTCTTTTTTCAGGTGTGAGGTCAAATGCATGGAATTCCTTACATTTATTCAGCAGAAATCTTAAATATACACCATAGCCTATAAGTCCGACTTTCATATTGCTTACATCATAGTCAAAGCCAAGACCTGCGGTACGCTTGATACCTCGTTTTTCCAACCGTTCAACACTGTTGAACGGTTTGCTCATTAAATTGCTGAGTACGACAAGCAGTGTCCTAAGAGTTACATCATCCTTTAACATAAGATCCGTGATACACTCATCAAGCGGTTTTCCTATAAGACTTCTTATTATCGGCTCATACTCGCTGACAGGCTTTTCTTTACCGATTCTGAGGGCAAAACTTATCTTTTTGTTGCTGTCAACAGCCATTGCCCACTTAAATCCGAAAACAAATTCGTCAAGCTTTGCGACAGGTATATCATATTTCTTATAAAGAGCCAGATTCAGCTCAAGTATTCTTTGTATATCCTTCATAAATCCCCTTTCAAATATAAACTTCCGTATAACGTATATTTATATAAAATTTGATAATATTATAGGTTAAACATATTGTTTTGTAAATGAATTAAATATATAGGAAATGCCCTTTGAAAGTCTTGTAATATTTTTATATTCGTTTTTACTACCTTGTATACCTGTATCGGCTATGCTAAAATAGACCATGTACTTTAGTATGTGGTCTGTTTTTTATGTGACAGTACACATATTTTAGATGATTTTACATGAATTGAGGATTCATATGAGTGAGTTGAGTGGAGAGTGGAAGGCTGTGCTTGAGCCTGAGTTTAAAAAGCCCTACTATAGAGATTTATACAATTTTGTAAAACAGGAGTATGCTACGCATATTATATATCCGCCTTCAGATAAGCTGTTTGAGGCTCTGCATCTTACACCTCTTTCAGAAATCAAGGTGGTTATTTTGGGACAGGACCCTTACCATAATGAAAATCAGGCTCATGGTCTGTCATTTTCCGTTCCAACATCACAAAGAAGGATTCCGCCTTCACTTGTGAATATATATAAAGAACTTCATGATGATGTGGGTACATATATACCCAACAACGGAAACCTTGTAAAATGGGCAAAGCAAGGTGTTCTTATGCTGAATACGATACTTACAGTCAGAGCTCATGCCGCGTTTTCACATCAGGGCAAGGGATGGGAACAGTTTACAGATGCTATAATAAAGACAATAAATGACACCGACAGGCCGATAGTCTTCATGCTGTGGGGCAGTGCCGCAATAGCAAAGAAAAAGATGCTTAATAATCCGAAGCACTTGATTTTGACTACAGTACATCCGAGTCCGCTCTCGGCATACAGAGGATTTTTCGGATGTAAGCATTTTTCAAAGGCAAATAAATTTTTGACGGATAATAATATCTCGCCGATTGACTGGCAGATAGAGAATATATAATCGTAGAAAGGGATAGTATGAATATACTGGAGATACTGAAAGTTATAATTATTGGTATTGTAGAGGGTATTACGGAGTGGCTGCCTATAAGCTCCACAGGACATATGATTTTGGTGGACGAGCTGATAAAGCTTAATGCAAGTGAAGAGTTCAAATCAATGTTTATGGTTGTTATACAGCTGGGTGCCATTTTGGCGGTGGTAGTACTGTATTTTAGAAAGTTGAATCCTTTCGGCAGGGGTAAGAGTCTAAAGATGAGGTATCTTACCATTGAACTTTGGAAGAAGATAATAGTTGCCTGTTTACCTGCCGCAATGCTCGGCGTACTGATAGACGACTGGTTGGACGCACATCTTTACAACGGATTTATAGTGGCGATGGCACTTATTGTATACGGCGTGTTGTTCATTCTTATAGAGAACTCAAATAAAAAGAGGGTGGACAGTATTACAAAGGTATATTCTATAGACTATCAGACGGCACTTTTTATCGGAGCGTTTCAGGTTCTTGCACTTATACCGGGAACTTCAAGGTCAGGAGCGACTATTATAGGCGGTATGATTTTAGGTGCGTCAAGGTCTGTAGCGGCTGAGTTTTCATTCTTTTTGAGTATTCCGATAATGTTCGGTGCAAGTCTTTTAAAGCTTGTAAAGTTCGGGTTCCACTACAGTATGGCTGAGATTGTCTATCTGCTTTTAGGAATGATGGTCGCGTTCCTTGTATCTATTTTCTCCATAAGTTTCTTGCTAAATTGGATAAAGAAAAACGATTTCAAGTTCTTCGGATACTACAGAATAGTACTCGGGCTTATAGTGCTTGTGTGGTATTTTGTATCTTCTTTGATGAAATGATTAAGGGCATATATTTATATATGAAGTTTTTTCAATGTAAATATATGCCTTTTTTCTTTACAATAATGCAAAAAAGCATTATCATAAAGAAATTGTATGCGATTGGATAGGAGGAGTATGCTTAGAATATGCTTAGATTAGCTCGTTATTTGAAGGAATATAAATTGGAGTCGGCTCTTGCGCCTTTGTTTAAGCTTTTGGAGGCGGCATTTGAGCTTTTGGTTCCGATAGTTATAGCAAGGATAATTGATGTAGGTATTGCAAATAAGGATTCAAACTACATCATAAAGATGGGTATATTGCTTGTAACCTTGGCGGTAATAGGGCTTACCTCTGCGATTGTAGCGCAGTATTTCAGCGCAAAGGCCGCTACAGGTTTCGGAACCAAGCTGAGAGATGATTTGTTTGCCCATATTTTAGGGTTTTCACATGCAGAGATAGATGTGCTTGGAAGAGATACATTGGTAACCAGAGTTACAAATGATAGTGATCAGGTACAAAACGGTGTGAACAGATTTTTCAGACTTGTGCTCAGGTCGCCTTTTATAGTGGCAGGCGCATTTATAATGTCTTTTCATATAGACCCGAAGATGTCGATGATTGCGCTTACCGTAATAATAATACTTGCAATAATAGTTGCGCTTATAATGTCAAAAAGCATCGGACTTTACAGAAATGTGCAAAGAAAGCTTGACAGAGTACTTGGAAAAACAGGAGAGAACCTTACAGGTATCAGAGTTATCCGTGCTTTTTCAAAGGAAAACAGTGAGGTAGACGAGTACGATAAGGCAACAAAGGATCTGTATAACGATCAGGCTTTGGTAGGTAATATATCTGCTCTTTTAAATCCGCTCACATATGTGGTTGTAAACTTAGGTATTGTGGCAATACTTAAGGCAGGTGCGGTGCAGGTAAATATAGGAAATCTTACTACAGGTCAGGTAGTGGCATTGATCAACTATATGTCACAAATCTTGGTTGAACTTGTAAAGTTTGCAAATCTTATTATTCTTTTGTCAAAAGCAAGTGCCTGTGCAAAGAGAATAAACGAGATTTTTGATATTAAGTCTTCTATAACAGGTGGAAGCTGTGAACTGGATTTGGCAGGATATAACGGAGACATAATTACATTTGAAAATGTAGGATTTGCATATCCTAAGGCCAAGGAAGAAGCAATTTCAGATATTTCACTTTCTATAAAAAAAGGTGAGACTGTAGGAATTATAGGAGGTACAGGTTCAGGTAAGAGTTCACTTATAAATCTGATACCGAGATTTTATGATATAAGCAGAGGCAGTATAAAACTTGCAGGTAAAGACATAAAAGAGTGCAGCTTGGACTCTATAAGAAAAAATGTGGCATTGGTGGAACAAAAATCAAGGCTCTTTAGAGGAGATATCAGAGATAACCTGCTTTGGGGAGATGAAAATGCAAGCGATAGTGAACTTTTTGAAGCTGCCGATATCGCTCAGGCAACAGATGTTATAAATTCAAAAGAAAAAAGACTTGATTCCGAAGTTGCAATGTACGGCAATAATTTCTCAGGAGGTCAAAAGCAGAGACTTTCCATTGCAAGAAGCTTAGTTAAAAAGGCAGGTATATTGATACTTGACGACTCGTCATCGGCACTTGATTACGCTACAGACTCAAGACTTAGAAAAGCGATAAGACAGATAAAAGATATTACTACGATTATTGTAAGTCAGAGAATAGTTTCCATAAAGAATGCGGACAGAATAGTGGTACTTGACGACGGTAAAATAGTAGGAATCGGAACTCATGATGAGCTTTTGGAGAACAGTCCTATATATAAAGAAATATATAATTCACAGGTTATGTCTTAAGGAGGATTCAAATGAAAAAAAATAAAAATACATTAAAGAGAATTTTGGATCTTTTAAGCCCGTACAAGCTAAGAATGGTTGTCAGTCTTTTATTGGCTGTGGTTATTGTACTTACTACACTGTATTTGCCGATACTTACAGGTAGAGCTGTGGATACCATAATTTCAAAGGGAAATGTGGATTTTATAAAGCTTTCAAAAATTGTGATATTGATGGTTATAATGATGGCTGTTACGGTAGCTTCACAGTGGTGTATGACCGCTATAAACAACGGTGTTGCCTATCATATGGTCAGAGATATAAGAAATCAGGCTTTTAAAAAACTTATGAAGCTGCCTATATCATATGTTGATTCCAACAGCCATGGAGAGATTATAAATAAGGTAATCAATGATGTGGATCAGTTTTCGGAAGGCCTCCTGATGGGATTTGCACAGTTTTTTACGGGTGCGTTGACTATAGTACTTACTATAATAATACTGTTTACAATAAATGTGTATGTAACTTTGGTTGTACTTCTTGTCACACCGCTTGCAGTACTTGTAGCAGGTTTTATTGCAAAGAATACTTATAAGCATTTCAAGTCACAGTCTGAAAGAAGGGCGAGGATGACCGGAATAGTGGATGAAATGATTGCAGGATTAAGTACTGTAAAAAACTTCACTATGGAGAGTAGGGTAGAAGATAATTTTAAAGAATCAGATGAGGCGCTTAGAGTGGCAAGTCAAAATGCCATTTTTATTTCCGCTATAGCTTTTCCTGCAACCAGATTTGTAAATGCGCTTGTATATGCAGGCGTGGCCATTGCAGGAGCGCTGCTTTCAATAACGGGAAAGATGAGTGTAGGACAGCTGGCTTCGGTACTCAGCTATGCTACACAGTATACAAAGCCTTTTAATGAGATATCAGGTGTGGTAACGGAACTTCAAAATTCATTTGCCTGTGCCGCAAGAGTATTTGCGCTGATAGATGAAAAGGAGATATTGCCTGACAAAGATTCCAATAATGTTTTAAAGGATGTGGACGGAAATGTGGAGATTTCACATGTTTACTTCTCATATGACAAGTCAAAGAAACTTATTGAGGATCTTAACTTGGATGTGAAGGCCGGACAAAGAATTGCCATAGTGGGACCTACCGGAAGTGGAAAGTCAACTATTATAAATCTTTTGATGCGCTTTTATGATGTGGATGGCGGCAGTATAAAGATAGAGGGCAAGAATATATATGATGTGACAAGAAAATCCATCAGAGAGAACTTCGGTATGGTTTTGCAGGAGACATGGTTAAAGAATGCCACAATCAGGGAAAATATAGCTTTCGGAAAGCCTGATGCAAGCTTTGAAGAGGTGGAAAAGGCCGCCAAGGAAGCGTATGCGGACAGTTTTATAAAGAGATTGCCTGACGGCTATGATACTGTAGTCAGTGAGGGCGGAGAAAACCTGTCGGCAGGCCAAAGACAGCTTTTATGTATTGCCAGAATAATGCTTGCAATACCTCCGATGCTGATACTTGATGAGGCCACATCAAGTATTGATACTATGACTGAAGCCAGAATAAGTAAGGCATTTGATAAGATGATGGTCGGAAGAACAAGCTTTGTAGTGGCACACAGGCTTTCTACAATAAGAAATGCGGATATGATACTGGTGCTTAAGGACGGACATATAATAGAACAGGGTAACCATAAAGAACTTATGGATATGAAGGGATTCTATTATGAACTGAATAATGCGGTTTAAAGAAAGAGGAATATATGAGAAAATTGGCACTAAGCGACGATATACTGCTTAGCGTTGACAAGCCGGCCAGATATATAGGCGGCGAGTTGAATTCAAGAGATAAAAATTTGGATGATGTGGATATAAGGTTTGTGATGTGCTTTCCAGATGTATATGAGATCGGAATGAGCCATATCGGAATGCAGATTATATACGATATGTTAAACAGGAGAGAAGATACGTTTTGTGAGAGACTTTTTTCACCTTGGGTGGATCTTGATAAGATACTCAGAGAGAAGAATATACCGCTTTTTTCACTTGAGAGTCAGGAAAATGTAAAGGATGCAAACTTTCTGGGAATCACATTGCAGTATGAGATGTGCTATACCAACATATTGCAAGTACTTGAACTCTCACATATACCGATGTATGCAAAGGATCGAGGTGAAGAGTATCCGATAGTTATAGGAGGAGGCCCATGTGCCTATAATCCTGAGCCTTTGGCTCCTTTCTTCGATATATTCTATATAGGAGAGGGGGAAGTGGTATATGATAAGCTGCTTGACCTTTACAGGGAATGTAAGAAAAATAAGCTGTCAAAGCATGAGTTTTTATTGAAGGCGGCACAGATTGAAGGAATGTATATCCCCGAGTTTTATGATGTGACATATAAGCCTGACGGCACAATAGATAAATTCACACCGAAGTATGAGAATGTCCCAAGTGTTGTGCACAGAGTTGTTGTACAAAATATGGATACCGTTTCATATCTGTCAAAACCTGTAGTACCTTTTATCAAGG
>NZ_DBHIEQ010000043.1:0-11445 GCF_057250505.1 Lachnoanaerobaculum sp.
TTTGTGGGGCTTATAAAATAATTATTTTAGGACATAATCATTTATGCTTGACAGTACTATTTTTATTTAATTTTCCACTGCCACAAACTCATATGGCGAGAGTCTTAAGTTTTTATCTACATAGTTAAGTTCACTATAATTGCCTATAAGCTTTTTAAACCCGTCAAGGTCAATATCAAGGCTCTCATCTTTATTTGACATATTGCAGAATACAAGTATTTTTCTTTCACCAAGACTTCTTTTATAAGCAATGATATTTTCATTTGTATCAATAAATGAAATATTACCGGCTGATATTACAGTATTTTCTTTTCTAATTGTAATAAGCTTCTCATAAAAGTTCAATATAGAATCCTTATCATTTTTTTCATTTTCCACATTAATACTTTTATAATTGTCTGCCACATTTATCCATGGGCTTACCTTTGAAAATCCTGCATTTTTCTTGGCAGACCACTGCATAGGTGTGCGGCTGTTATCTCTTGAACGCCTGTCAAGTATTGTAAGAGCCTCTTCACTGTTTAGTCCCTGTTCCATGAGTATTTTGTAGTAGTTTAGGCTCTCCACATCCCTATACATATCAATGCTCTTAAAATGCGGGTCGGTCATACCAATCTCTTCACCCTGATATATATAAGGAGTACCTCTCATCAGATGTATCAGACCCGCAAGCATTTTGGCGGACTCCCTGTAGTACTTCCCTTCATCACCAAGTCTTGACACTACTCTTGGCTGGTCATGATTACACCAAAATAGTGCATTCCATCCATGACCTGATTGCATTTTCTCCTGCCATTCCCTAAATATATGCTTAAGAGATTTTATATCAGGTACCATTAGCTTCCACTTATCACCATCTTTATAGTCTACCTTTAGATGATGGAAGTTAAAGCACATAGAAAGCTCTTTTTCATCAGGATTTGAATACTTGATACACTGATCAATACTTGTAGAAGACATCTCTCCCACAGTGATATAATCTTCAATGCCTGTATCCTTTACAAGCTCCTTTAGATACTCATGCACTCTCTTGCCATCTGTATAGAATCTTCTGCCGTCTCCCACATTATCATCTTCAAACACATCCGGCTTTGAGATAAGATTAATTACATCAAATCTGAATCCCCTTACACCCTTACTTTTCCAAAAGAATATTATATTCTTTAATTCCTCTCTGACTTCCGGATTTTCCCAGTTGAGATCCGCCTGACTTACATCAAACAGATGAAGATACCATTTACCTGCCCTTTTGCTGTACTCCCATGCACTTCCGCCAAACTTGGATACCCAGTTTGTAGGTGCTTTATCCTTAGGAGCTTCTTTAAATATATAGTAATTTTGGTACTTCTTATCACCGTCAAGTGCATTTTGAAACCATATATGCTCTGTAGATGTATGATTAAATACCATATCGAGCATGATTCCTATATTTCTGTTATCCGCCTCTTTTACAAGCAGTTCAAAGTCTTTCATACTTCCGAATTCCGGGTCAATCTTTGTATATGAGGATATATCATATCCGTTATCCTTTTGCGGTGACAAAAAGAATGGGGTTATCCATATATAATCTATACCCAAATCTTTTAGATAATCCAGTTTTTCAACTATTCCGGACAGATCCCCAAAACCGTCATTGTTGCTGTCCTTAAATGACTTGGGATAAACCTGATAAACTATTTTTTCTCCAAAAGGAATCATATCTGCTCCTATTTAAATTCTATTAAATTTGTTTCATTTGCTTTAGCCACAATACCTGTGTGAAATTCCATTGTCTTACCGTTCGGATTTGTAATTACACATACTATTGTATCTACGTATCCGGCTTTTTTTATCTTATCTTTGTCAAAGTTTATAAGCTTATCACCCTGTTTAACTTTTTGTCCGTTTTCTACAAAATATTTAAAACCGTCGCCCTTCATATTAACGGTATCAAGGCCTATATGAAGCATAATCTCGACTCCGTTGTAAAGAGTAAGGCCGATTGCATGTCTTGAGTCGGGTATTACAAGAGAAACCGTTCCGTCACATGGTGCAATAAGTTCATCATTATCAGGAATTATCGCAAGTCCTTCACCTAATACACCTTCCGAGAATACTCCGTCATCAAGCTTTTTTAAAGTTATAACTTTACCGTCAAGAAAAGCTCTAAATTGCTGCTTATTGTCTGTATTTACAGTCATATCCTTTGCTATACCTGAATTATCTTCAATTTCTTCTCCGTTTATATCATCTTTATCAAGTCTTTTAAGACCTACAATTGTTGTCAGTACAAAAGGCACAGCTATAGCCACAATCATAGCGACTGCAAAACTTGGCATATATTGAGGTTTGATTGAAAGTATGCCCGGTATTCCGCCGACTCCTATTGCGGTAGCGGTTGTCTTAGTAGCTACGGATATTATAGCCGCCAAGGCAGAGCCTGTCATTGCACATATAAAAGGGAATCTGTACTTTAAATTCACACCGAACATTGCCGGTTCTGTAACACCAAGATAACATGATATGGTAGACGGAACATTCACCTCCTGTGCCTTTGCATTCTTTCTTTGCAAAAATACCATAGCAAGTACAGCTGAACCTTGCGCTATATTTGACAGTGCGATCATCGGCCAAAGCATAGTTCCGCTGTAGTCCGATATCAATTGTAAATCTATCGCATTTGACATGTGATGAAGTCCTGTGATAACAAGCGGAGCATATATAAATCCGAATACTGCCGCAAATATAACTTTAACAGGTCCTGTAATGCCCCAATAAACACCTGATGATATAACGGCACCTATTTTCCAACCTATAGGACCGAGAATGAAATGTGCCGCCATAACTGATAAAACCAGACTGAAGAAAGGTACCACTATCATTGAAATTACCTGCGGTGTATACTTTCTTAAAAATTTTTCTATATATACCAAGGTAAAGGCTGCAAACATGGCAGGAAGTACCTGTGCCTGATAGCCTATCATATCCACTTTCACAAATCCGAAATCCCATTTAGGTATATCGGCGGCGGCAGTTCCCGCCACTGCATAAGCGTTCAATAACTGCCCTGAAACAAGCGTAAGCCCCAAAACTATACCAAGCATCTGAGTAGTACCCATTTTTTTAGTGACTGACCAGCATATACCTACTGGAAGCATATGAAATATTGCCTCTCCTATCAACCAAAGGAAGCTGTCAACACCTGACCAAAAGGTGCTTATTTCAACAAGTGTCTTTGTGCCGTTTTCAAAAAGATATAAAGAATCTATACAATTGCGAAATCCAAGTATCAGACCTCCTGTTATAATTGCAGGTATAAGAGGAGCAAATATTTCTGCAAGAACCGAAACAAGTTTTTGTATTATATTTTGGTTTTGTTTTGCAGTCTGTTTAAGTGAATCTTTTGAAACACCCTCTACACCTGATATAGCTACAAAATCATTGTAAAAGTCGGCAACAGCATTGCCGATTATAACCTGAAACTGTCCCGCCTGTGTAAAACTTCCCTTAACGATTTTCATAGCCTCAATCTTTTTTACATCCGCCTTACCGGGATCATTAAGTACAAAACGCATTCTCGTAATACAGTGAAAAACTGCGGCTATATTTTCTTTACCGCCAATAAGTGTCAGAAGCTCTTTGGCTTCATTGGTATACTTTCCCATATAGACCTCCTAAATTTGTTTAAACAAGTTATAAGACATTTATATCATCAAATTACCAGTCTTGTCAAGTAAATATTCAAAATTTGTTTAAACAATTTTAAATATTTTTTTATCCTAAAGTTTATAGTATAATATTTTACTAATATAGCAGATTGACAAAATGCTTATTTTTATGTCATTTGTTATAAATATATACTTTGGAGTGAATTGTATGCCAAAAAGCAAATATCATGATATTTATCTGGATCTGAAAGAGAAAATAGAAAATAACTATTTTAAATATTCAGAAATGTTGCCTGTTGAGAACGAACTTATAAAGCGATATGAGTGTTCAAGAAACACATTGAGAAGAGCTGTTTCAATACTGGTATCTGAAGGTCACCTACAAACAATGCAAGGAAAGGGCGTAAGAAATATTTATCAAAAACTGTCACCAAAAGCTTTCAAGCTTGATACTATAGAAAGTTTTAAAGAGAGTGCAAAGAGAACCGCTAAGAGTTCATTCAATAAAGTGATACTTTTTACAGATATCATATGCAGTGCAAACCTGGCAAAACGTTCAGGTTTTACTGAGGGTGATGAACTTTACTATATTCAGAGAGTTCACTATATGGATAGAAAGGCCCTGATTTTAAATCATAACTACTTTTTGAAATCAGCTGTAGGTGATTTAACTATTGATATCGCAAAGAACTCTATTTACGAATACCTTGAAAATACTCTTGGAATGAAAATCGTCAATAGTAAGAGAATAATAACTGTAGAAAAAGTAGACGAAATAGATGAAAAGTATTTGAATCTTAATCTTGAGGAATACAATTGCCTTGCTGTAGTCAGTAGCTTCACATATAACAGTGACGGTGTAATGTTTGAGTACACAGTTTCAAAGCATCGCCCCGACTGCTTTAGCTTTTCTGACAATGCTGTAAGAAAATAAAAAAGCACAGGTCTTAAGCTTATAAAACAAGATTTAAGACCTGTGGGATTTTCTCACACTACATTGAAATAAACATTAAAGTAAATAGTGTCATTCTTATAAGATATATGTATTCTTCCCCTATGTCTGTTTATTATATTTCCAGCGATGGAAAGTCCTACACCATATCCTGATACGCTGCTGTTATGTGACTTGTCCTCTCTGTAGAATCTGTCAAAAAACTTTGAATAGTCTACATTCTTACCGTCTTTGTAGGTATTACTTACTACAAGCTTCGCCTTTTTAAAGGTGATACCGTGCACCATAAGCTTAACTCCGATAGTTCCGCCCTCGTCACAGTACTTGTTTGCATTATCTATCAGTATATTTACAAGTTCATATATGGCACCGTCATCTCCCATAATACAGATATCATTTTGAATATCCGATTCAAAATTCTTGCCTCCCTTTATAGCTAATGATTTGAATGATTTTGATGACTTTGTTACTATATCTGAAAAATTTATATTTTTTTCAATTACATTTGATTTTTCTTCAAACCTTGCCAGCACTACAAGCCTGTTTATCAGATCCGTCATACGCTCAACCTGCTCTTTGGTGCTCTTTGTCCACTCGTTTTCTCCGCCGATCATCTCACAAAGCTCATTGTTGGCCGATATTATAGCTAAAGGAGTCTTTAACTCATGACCCGCATTGGTAATAAACGCCTTTTGATTTTTGTAGTTTTCCATAAAAGGCATCATTACCTTGCCTGAGAAAATCACAAATATAATGATGAAAAACACCAGATTTGAAAAGAAAATAAATACCGAAGTATCTATCAAATCCGCTCTGTCCTCTATATAGCTTGTAGTATCAAGCACCACAATCAGCTTACTTTCATCATCATGTAAATTCAATTTATATGCAAACTTCTGTCCCTCTGTGGTAGTGAAGTTTCCGTATTTATTATTACCCGATAAAATCTTTTTTACATAAAAAATAACATCGGTATCCGAAAGATTTGCTATATGCTCAGTGTTCATAGTGATTACCTTATTGCTGCTGTCCACATAAGCACTGAAATATCTGTACTGAACTATTATATCCGGATTTGTCTTTCTGCCGAGAATCTTCTCCACTACTTCTTCATCAGGTAGAACTCCGTTATTCTCAGACAACAAATCCAAAATTTTATTTATTCTTTTTTCACTTGTTGCATACTTTGAAGCATTCAAAATGCCTATTACCGATATAAGCATTATGCTTACCGCTATCGTAGCTACCACAATGAATTGTAAACGAAGTCTTCTAAACAAATCACACCTCTACAAGTTCAAACTCTCTGTTTTCCTCTCCCAAAATATCAACATTTGCATTGATTGCCTTTAACTTTTGCTTCAGATATGAAATATATATCCAAACATATCCTGTATCCGAGTCGTCATCCTTGCTCCATACATGATTGTATATATACTCGGTCGAAAGCTTTTTATTCTTGTTCAACATAAGAACTTCCATAAGCTTGGTTTCCTTACCTGCCAATATTATGGAATTTTTAGCTGACAGCTCCTGCTGTGACACATTCAGCTTTACACTGCCGAATGTAAGTACATTCTCGTTATAATTTGTGTCTATTCTTCTTTCAAGAGAACGTATTCTGGCAACCAACTCTTTTAACGGTATAGGCTTTGTAAGATACTCATCCGCACCCAACTCAAGTCCTTCAATCTTGTCATCCAATTCACTCATAGCGGTAAGCATAATAACATATGTAGTATTGCCTGCCTCACGAAGCGCTTTTAAGACTTCAAATCCGCTCATCTTCGGCATCATCACATCAAAAATCATTAAATCATATGTACTGCTGTTTGCAGCTTCCAAAGCGGCTTTACCGTCATATACCTGCTCAACTTCATACCCTTGCATTATAAGCACTTGAGCATATGCCTTTGATAATCCTACTTCATCTTCTGCCAATAATATCTTCATCGCTTATCCTTCCTCTATCAATTTCCTTATTGTCTGCATATTTAAATCACATGATGCAAGCTCATCGGCACATCTTTTAAGCTCCTTTGTGATTCTTTCATGGTTACTGATATTTTTCTTATACTTCATCTGATGTTCAAGTGATGCCCATGAATCCATGGCGATAGTTCTTAACTGAATTTCTATATAATACCTTCCGCTTTCATTACCTTCACAATCCGGATAAGGTGTTATTACCTCAAGTATCATATGATATGAACGATAACCGTTCGGCTTAACATTCAGTATATAATCCTTTTCTTCTACAACATTGATATTTTCCATATCTTTAAACAGGCTTACAAGAGTATATATATCATCAACAAAACCGCAGACTATTCTTACACCTATCGCATCTTTTATTTCCTTAAGCGCGCTGTATGTATTTACCTCAAAGCCTTTTCTCTTACACTTTTCTATCATGCTGTCGTTGGTCTTTATCCTTGAGATAAAATGTTCAAAGAGTTTATAACCGGTCTTCAACTTATATTCATCATTTAGTTTATATACTCTCTTTGAAAACTCATCCAATATCATATCTAAGTATTTTTCATAGTTGCCATATATATTCATTGCATATATCCTTTTTACATTGATACAAATATTTTATCATAAATAAGTGTATAAAGAATGAAAAAAGGCTAAACTTTTTGGAGTTTAGCCTAAGAAAGATTTAAAAATTATTTGATATGCAAAAGTTCCACTGCAATCTGGAAGTAAATCACAAGTGAAACCGCATCAACTATTGTTGTAATAAGCGGTGCCGCCATAATAGCCGGGTCAAGATGCAATTTCTTTGCGGCAATAGGAAGCATACCGCCTATAACCTTAGCTAAAAATACTGTAGCAAAAAGTGCTAAAACTACTGTAAGTGCTACAAGCGGCTGTCCCGGATACTGTACTACAAGTCTTACAAAATTGACAGCACCCAAAATTATACCGACAATAACGGACACTCTCGCCTCTTTCCAGATAACCTTCAGTATATCTGAACTTGCAATCTCACCGATTGTCATACCACGTATAATCATAGTGGATGACTGTGAACCCGCATTACCGCCTGTATCGGTAAGCATAGGTACAAATGATACTAAAAGCGGCATTACCTTAAATGCATCTTCATATCTTGTAAGTATCCCGCCTGTAAGCATTGAACTTATCATAAGCACAAGCAACCAAACAATTCTGTTCTTTGCAAGCTCAAACACTCCTGTCTTTAGATAAGGCTTTTCAGACGGATGCATAGCCGCCATCTTCTCAAAGTCCTCTGTAGCCTCTTCTTCCATTACGTCCACAGCATCATCAATTGTGACAATGCCTACCAGCCTGTTCTCATGGTCAACCACAGGGAGAGAGAGCAGATCATATTTATTGAACAGGTCTGCGATTTCTTCTTTATCATCTGTGGTAACGGCCTTAATGACATTGGTGTCCATGATATCTTCCATTTTAACTTCATAGTCACTCATCAAAAGGTCTTTGACTGTTACCACACCCTCAAGCATTCTTTTTGCATCCATTACATAGCAGGTATATATAGTCTCTTTATCATATCCATGCTTTCTGATATAGGCAAATGCCTCTTCCACAGTCATGTTCTTTTTTAAGCCTATATACTCGGCGGTCATAATAGATCCTGCCGAATTTTCAGGATACTTTAAAAATTCATTTATCTGAAGTCTCGTACTGGGAGCCGCATTTTGTAAAACTCTTTTTACAACTGTAGCAGGAAGCTCTTCAAGCATATCTACAGCATCATCCACATACAGCTCTTCAATTATATAAGCAAGCTCTTTGTCTGTAATACTGTTTATTATATGTCCTTGAGTTTCCACCTCCAAACAGGCAAACACATCACTTGCAAGTTCTTTCGGCAACATTCTAAAAACAATTATCTGTTTTTCGGAATCCAGTTCCTCCATAAATGAAGCAATATCAAACTCATTCATATCGCAGAGTTTTTCTTTTAATTGTCGGAACTGTTTTCTTGATACGAGATCAAATAGTATTTCTTTTATATTTTCTTCCATAGTCCCACCTTTCTCTGCAAAATTTATTTTAGATAATATCGGAAGGTTTCATAGACAGATCAATCCTACCCTTTATGGCATCTACTTTAATTACCTTTACTGTAACCTCATCTCCTATTTTCACCACATCTTCAACTTTCTCGACTCTGCGATCGGAAAGCTTTGATATATGAACCATACCGTCTTTACCGGGAGCCAACTCTACAAAGGCACCAAACTCTAAGATACGAACCACCTTGCCCTGCATAATCATTCCGGCTTCTATCTCTATTGTAATACCCCTTATGATGTCAACAGCCTTGTCAATCATTGCCTGATCAGTGCCTGAAACGGATACCAATCCGTCTTCACTGATATCAATCTTTACGCCGGTATCTTCAATAATCTTATTGATGGTCTTTCCCTGTTTACCTACTACATCACCGATCTTTGACGGACTGATCTGAATCTGTGCAATCTTAGGTGCATACTTGCTTATTTCTTTTCTGGGTTCAGCAATACACGGTTTCATACAAGTCTCCATGATAAAGTCTCTTGCTTCATGACATCTTGCAATAGCACCCTTTACAATATCCTTTGTAAGTCCATGTATCTTGATATCCATCTGTATAGCTGTTATACCGCTGTCTGTTCCGGTTACTTTAAAATCCATATCTCCAAAGAAGTCTTCAAGCCCCTGAATATCTGTAAGAAGCACATAGTCATCATCAGATTCACCTGTTACAAGTCCACATGAGATGCCTGCTACCATCTTCTTTATCGGAACACCGGCAGCCATAAGTGCCATACATGATGAACATGTAGATGCCATAGATGTCGAACCGTTTGACTCAAATGTCTCCGACACGGATCTGACGGCATATGGGAATTCTTCAGGAGCGGGAAGTACCGGAATAAGTGCTCTCTCAGCCAATGCACCATGTCCTATCTCCCTTCTTCCGGGTCCTCTTGAAGGTCTTGTTTCACCTACCGAGTAAGACGGGAAGTTGTACTGATGAATATATCTTTTTGTGGTCTCCGATTGATTGAGTCCGTCAATTTTTTGTGCCTCTGCCAAAGGTGCAAGTGTAACTACATTGCAAATCTGAGTCTGTCCTCTTGTAAACATAGCTGAACCATGTACTCTCGGTATTATATCCACTTCAGCTGCAAGCGGACGAATCTGAGTCATATCTCTTCCGTCAGGTCTTTTCTGATCCTTTAGAATCATCTTTCTTACAGTCTTTTTCTGGTACTGATAAACAGCCTCACCAAGTAGAGATAACCACTCTTCTTTATCTGCAAAAGCTTCTTCAAGCTTTTCTGTTATAGCCTTTATATTCTCTTCTCTTATCTGCTTCTCATCTGTGAAAACGGCTTTTTCCATCTCATCCTGTGGCACTATCTCCCTGATTGCGGTGCTAAGCTCATCCGGAATGGTAAATGCGGTATAAGAATGCTTTTGTTTACCCACCTCAGCAACGATCTTATCAATAAATGCAATAATTTCTTTGTTCACCGAGTCTGCCTTATAAATAGCCTCTATCATTTTCTCATCAGGTATCTCATTTGCGCCTGCTTCAATCATTATCACCTTATCTTTGGTAGATGCTACTGTAAGTTTAAGGTCTGATACAGCCATTTGCTCCTCATTCGGATTTACCACAAAAAAGCCGCCTACCA
The DNA here is from genome assembly GCF_057250505.1 of Lachnoanaerobaculum sp. Taxonomy (NCBI): domain Bacteria; kingdom Bacillati; phylum Bacillota; class Clostridia; order Lachnospirales; family Lachnospiraceae; genus Lachnoanaerobaculum; species Lachnoanaerobaculum sp. The sequence goes on from NZ_DBHIEQ010000043.1 coordinate 10,284, forward strand.
TGCCTATCTGTGTTGTAGCACATGGACCGTCAAAAGGTATATCTGAGATTGCGGTTGCTATTGCGGAACCGAGCATTGCTGTAAGTTCAGGTGAACAATCGGGATCTACAGACAGTACAAGATTATTCAGTGTAACATCATTTCTGTAATCCTTTGGAAAAAGTGGACGCATCGGTCTGTCAATTACTCTTGATGTAAGTATAGCATTCTCGCTTGCCTTACCCTCTCTTTTGTTATAGCCTCCCGGCATCTTACCGACAGCATACATTTTCTCTTCATATTCTACTGACAGCGGGAAAAAGTCAATACCGTCTCTTGGCTTATCCGATGCCGTAGCGGTAGATAAAACTGTTGTATCGCCATAATGCATAAATGCCGCACCGTTTGCCTGTGCAGCTACTCTTCCGATATCCACTCTTAGAATACGGCCTGCTAGTTCCATTGAATAACTTTTAAATTCCTTACTCATTTCATCTCCTTTTGGCTTGCCGATATTCGAGAAGTAATCTTCTTGAAACATAAAAATATGAACTAGTGATAAATACTAAAAATATTTAGTACTTATCACTAGCTTCGGCTACAAGCCATAGATAAATCATAAAAAAGGTGGAGAAAAACTCTCCACCAATGTACTATAATCACACAAGGTTTCTAAAGAATTTTCCTTAAACGAAAACTGTGAAACCGAAGACTTTTATTACTTTCTAAGTCCAAGCTTCTCTATAAGTGCACGATAGCCCTCAAGATCCTTATTCTTAAGATACTGTAAAAGATTTCTTCTCTTACCAACCATCTTCAAAAGACCTCTTCTTGAGTGATGGTCCTTAGGATTTGCCTTCAAATGCTCTGTAAGCTCTGTGATTCTTGCTGTAAGAACTGCTATCTGAACCTCAGGTGAACCTGTATCGCCTGCTTTTCTTGCATACTCTTCCATGATAGCTGTCTTTTTCTCTTTTGTAATCATTTTCTTTCTCCTTTAAATAAATCTTACCGTATACATAAGGTAAGGTTGGAGTATCCATATCTCATGTATAGGCGTTACTGCCACTCCATAATACCAAAATCCTAAGACAATGTCAATGGAGAAAATATCAATATAGATGCCTGGTATAAGCCGTATATGATAAAGTCCTAATATACCCCAAACTAAAATGTCCTGTTT